>JAABTC010000138.1 GCA_011390055.1 Burkholderiales bacterium
TGCTGGGCGTCGTTGAGAAGGCCCACGGGCTGATCGGCATTCGCCTCGCGCAGCGCGGTGGCGATCTCGGCCGGCGTGACGCTGTAGGCGCGCAGGCGCACCGGGTCGAGGTCGATGCGGACCTCACGCGACACGAGGCCGCCGATGTCCACCCGCGCCACGCCTTCGACCCGCTGCAAGCGCTTGGCCACGCCCTGCTCGGCCAGGACCGACAGCTCGCGAGTGCTCCGGGTCTTGCTGAGCAGCGCGACATTGACCACCGGCTGGCTGTTGTCGTTGTCGAAGCGACTGATGTTGGGCGCGCGCACCTCGCGTGGCAAGCCTGACTGCACGGCGGCGACCCGGTCGCGCACCTCCTGCATCGCGCGCGCCATGTCGGCGTCGAGCGAGAACTCGATGCTGAGCGTGCCTCGCCCTTCCTGCGACCGCGACATGATGCGTTTGACGCCGGCGATGCTGTTGACCGCTTCCTCCAGTGGCTTGATCACCTCGCGTTCCACCGCGTCGGGCGACGCCCCCGGGTAGCCCACCTCCAGCCAGGCACCGGGGAAGCTGATGTCGGGCATCTGCTCGACACCCAGCTTCGAGTACGAAAACAGGCCCAGCACGCACAGGGCCACCATCACCATGGCCGCAAAGACCGGGTTCTGGATCGAGACGCGGGTGATCCACATGATCGATCTCTCTTCTACTTGAGCTGAGGCGTGGAAGCTGCGGCCGAGGCCACCGCAGCCGACTTGTTCGGCAGCACCACCGCCTTGGCCCCTTCGCGCAGGTTGTCGAAACGCGCGGCCAGCACCTGGCCGCCCGGGCCCACGCCCTGCAGCACCTCGACGCGACCCTCGCGCTCGTCGCGCCGGCCAAGCATGACGGCGCGGCGCGCCAGCGCGCCCCCTTCGATCAGCCAGACATGGTCCTGCCCGGCGCTGTTGCCCACCGCCGTCAGCGGCACGGTCAGGCGCTGGGTCGGGTCATCGAGCCGCACCTTGGCCAACGCGTACTGGCCGGCGCGCAAGCGCTCGACCGGGTTGGCCAGCTCGATCGTCACGGCGATCGAGCGCGTGCCGGCCTCCGCCGCCGGTGCGATCCGCGCGAGCTTGCCCGCGACCGTCTCGGTCGTGCCCTCCACGTTCACCTGCGCGGCCATGCCAGGCTGCAGGCGGCCAATCTCGTGCGTGCCGACGCTGCCCGCCAGTTCGAGACGGGCCAGATCGACCAGCGTCACGATGGGCTGCTCGGGGCTGACCTTCTCGCCGGCCACCGCATGGCGCTTGGCCACCACGCCGGCGATCGGTGCCAGCAACTGGCCGTCGCGCAGACCCACCCGCGCGGTGTCGAGTTGCGCCTGCATGGCGCGGGCCTGCGCCCGCGCCGCATCCAGGGCCGAGCGCGATTGTTCGAGCGCGATCGGCGAGATGAACTGCTGGTCGGCCAGGCGCTGGTTGCTCGCTTGCGTGCGTTCGGCCTGGGCCAGCGCGGCCCGTGCGGATTCGAGTTGCGCACTGCGCTCGGCCAGCCGGCTCGACATCTCCGCAAGATCGATGCGCCCGATCGGCTGGCCGGCCTTGACGCGGCTGCCCTCGGCCACCGACAACGCCACCAGCGTGCCACCCGCCTTGGCGCGCACGATGGCGGTCTGCGGGGCCACCAGAGGCCCGGAAAAATCGATCGATGCCGGCATCGTCACGAGCAACGGCGCGACCACCTCGCGCGGCGTGAATTCCAACGTCACCTCGGCCTTGCCGGACGCATCCGGTTTACCCCGCGAGACGGCCAACGCAACCGCCCCCGCGCCGGCCAATGCCAACACGCCCACGCCCGCGATCCACCCTGTTCTTCTGCGCATGTCGCCGCCCCGTCTTGGATAAAGCGAGCGCAGTGTAGGAATGCCCGATGACACGCCGCAGACTTCTGCGACCAAGCGCGAAAACGGGGCGACGAACTGCAGACTGACGCGATCAGCCTCCTTCGGCAGGCTCAGGACGCACGGGGGCTTCGATAACCTCAGCCCAGGGTGTTGCGGTAGTGGTGGTGCCGGGTGTCGTACAGGCCGCGACGGAACTCGACCGCCCGGTCGCCGAAGGTGTAGGCGATGCGCGAGACCTCGAGCAGCGGCGCGCCGGACACCGATTCGAGCAACGTGGCCACCGCTGCGTCGGCGGCCACGGCGCGGATCTGCTCCTCGGCCCGGATCATGCGCACGCCGAACTCGGCCTCGAACAATCCGTACATCGGGCCGCGGTACGCCGCCAGGCGCTCCCAGGTGAGGCCCTTGAACAAGGCCGCCGGCAGCCAGAGGTCGTCGAGCACCACGGGGCGCTCGCGGAAATAGAGCAGCCGGCGCACCTGCACGGCCAGCGCGCCGCCCCGCAAGCCCAGCGCCACGGCGACCTCGGCCGGCGGGCGCTGACGCCGGCAATCGAGGAAGCGGCGCGCCAGCGGTTCGTGCGGCGTGGCGGGCGCCGCCAGCTTGCGCGCCGACAGGGGCTCAGGGCTGTCGGGCGTCAGGCGCAGAAATCGAAACTGCGTCGTGGCCTCGGTGTGGCTGGCCACGTAGGTGCCCTTGCCCTGCCGGCGCACCAGCAGATTGCTCGACGCCAGCGCGTCGATGGCCTTGCGCACGGTGCCCTGGCTGACCTTGTAGCGCACGGCCAGTTCCTGCTCGCTCGGAATCGGCTGTCCCGGCTGCCACTCGCCCGCCTGCAGGCTGCGCGTGAGCATGTCGGCGATCTGCCGGTACAGGGGCGAGAACTGCGGCGTGTCGGCCAGGGTGTCGGCAAGGTCCATGCGACGGATTCCAGCACACTCCGATGTCTTATAGAAGATGAATCACCCGCGATTGCGCCGGCGCGGGCGGCAGCGCTGGCTTAGACTTTGGGCCTGCACCCCGCCCGCCAAGCCCCGCTGGAGAATCCGCCATGTCCAAGAACCCCGTACGAGTCGCCGTCACCGGCGCCGCAGGCCAGATCGGCTACGCCCTGCTGTTTCGCATTGCCTCGGGCGAAATGCTCGGCAAGGACCAGCCGGTCATCCTGCAACTGCTCGAAGTGCCCGCCGAAGGCCCGCAGAAGGCGCTCAAGGGCGTGATGATGGAACTCGACGACTGCGCCTTCCCGCTGCTCGTGGGCATGCAGGCCCACGGCGATCCGATGACGGCGTTCAAGGACGCCGATCACGCGCTGCTGGTCGGCTCGATGCCGCGCAAGGCGGGCATGGAACGCGCCGAGCTGCTGTCCATCAACGGCCAGATCTTCACCGCGCAGGGCAAGGCACTGGACGCCGTGGCCAGCCGCGACGTCAAGGTGCTGGTGGTCGGCAACCCGGCCAACACCAACGCCTACATCGCGATGAAGAGCGCACCCGGTTTGCCGCGCGAGAACTTCACCGCGATGCTGCGGCTGGACCACAACCGTGCGCTCAGCCAGGTGGCGGCCAAGATCGGCAAGCCCGTGGCCAGCATCAAGAAGCTCGCGGTCTGGGGCAACCACTCGCCGACCATGTACGCTGACTACCGCTTTGCGAGCGTCGACGGCGCGATGGTGAAGGACCTGATCAACGACCAGGTCTGGAACAAGGACACTTTCCTGCCCACTGTGGGCAAGCGCGGCGCCGCGATCATCGAAGCGCGCGGCCTGTCGTCGGCCGCCTCGGCCGCCAATGCGGCCATCGACCACATGCGCGACTGGGCGCTCGGCACCCAAGGCGAATGGGTCACGATGGGCGTGCCGAGCAACGGCGAGTACGGCATCCCGAAGGACACGATGTTCGGCTTCCCGGTGACCACCGAAGGCGGCAAGTACAAGATCGTGGAAGGCCTGCCGATCGATGCGTTCTCGCAGGAGTGCATCGACAAGACGCTGGCCGAGCTGAAGGCCGAGCAGGACGGCGTGAAGCACCTGCTTTGACGCAGCTGTGAGGCCCGTGACCGCCGAAGGTCGGATCTGACCACGCCGCCGACGCTCGACATCCTCGCCTACGGCGAACCCATGGTCGAGTTCAACCAGACCGGGCAGGGCGACGGGCGTGACGGCCGTCTCTACCTGCAGGGCTTCGGCGGCGACAGCTCCAACTTCGCCATCGCCGCGGCACGCCAGGGTGCGCGCGTCGGCTACTTCAGCGCGCTCGGCGACGATGCCCATGGCCGCATGCTGCGCGCGCTGTGGGACGCCGAAGGCGTGGACCACGCCGGCGTGAAAACCGATGCGGCCGCTTTCACGGCGGTCTACTTCGTCACCCACGGTGCGCAGGGCCATGCGTTCGACTTCTACCGCAGGGGCTCGGCCGCGAGCCAGGTGCGCCCGGCCGACGTGCCGCGAGAGCACATCGCGGCGGCCAAGGTGCTGCACATGTCGGGCATCTCGTTGGCGATTTCCGACGCGGCGTGTGACACCGGCTACGCAGCGATCGATGCCGCGCGCAGCGCCGGGGTGCGCGTCTCGTTCGACACCAACCTGCGCCTGAAGTTGTGGTCGATCGACCGCGCCCGCGCGGTGATGAGCGACGTGATGCGGCGGGCCGACATCTGCCTGCCGAGCTACGACGACGTGCTCGCGCTGACCGGCATCGCCGACCCCGATGCGCTGGTCGACCACTGCCTGGCGCTCGGGGCGAAGACCGTCGCGTTGAAACTCGGCGAGCGAGGTGCCATCGTCGCCGACGCGAACCAGCGCCACCGCATTCCCGCCCACGCCTGCAAGCCGGTCGACGCCACCGGTGCGGGCGACACTTTCGGCGGCGCCTTCGTTGCACGGCTGGTCGCTGGCGACACCTTGCACGATGCAGGCAGCTATGCGGCCGCGGCGGCGGCGCTTTCGACGCAGGGCTACGGCGCGGTGGCACCGATCCCGCGCGCCGCCGAAGTGCGTGCGGCATTGGAGGCAGCACCATGAACCCGCGCAGGATTCTTGTCACCGGCGCCACGAGCGGCATCGGCGCAGGTATCGCGCGCGCGTTCGCGGCGCTGGGCGACGAGGTCACCGCCACCGGCGCCACCGACGCGGAGGTGGCCGCTGTCGCCCACACTCCGGGCGTCACCGCCCTGCGCCTGGACGTGCGCGATGGCGAGGCCGTCAAGGCACTCGTGGTCGGCCTGGGCGAGCTCGACGTCGTCGTCAACTGCGCCGGCGTGATCCGTCGCGGCGCCGAACACGATCCGGTCGCCTTCGCCGACACCGTCGACATCAACCTCACCGGCACGATGCGCGTCTGCGCCGCAGCACGGTCTGGCCTCGCAGCGCGCGGCGGCTGCATCGTCAACACCGCGTCGATGCTGAGCTTCTTCGGCGGCGGCCTGGTGCCCGGCTACAGCGCCAGCAAGGGCGGCGTGGCACAGCTCACCAAGAGCCTGGCCATCGCCTACGCGGCCGAAGGCATCCGCGTGAACGCGGTGGCGCCGGGCTGGATCGCGACGCCGCTGACGCAACCGCTGCAAGACGACCCGGCGCGCAGTGCGCCCATCCTCGCTCGCACGCCACTCGGCCGCTGGGGCACGCCCGAAGACGTGGCCGGGCCGGTGCTGTTCCTCGCCAGCCCAGCCGCCCGCTTCGTCACCGGCGTCATCCTGCCGGTCGACGGCGGTTACCTCATTTCGTAGGAGATGCTCCGATGATCGTCCAGTTGCCCGGCATCCAGCCCGAGATC
>JAABTC010000139.1 GCA_011390055.1 Burkholderiales bacterium
CGCCGAGCGCCGGCAGCGTGCATTTCGAAGGCCTGGACCTGCATCGCCTGGCGCCGCACGCGCTGCGGCAGGCGCGGCGCAACTTCCAGATGGTGTTCCAGGACCCGTACGGCTCGCTCGACCCGCGCATGACGGTCGCGCGCAGCGTGGCTGAGCCGCTCGAGATGCTGGTGGCGTTGTCGCACGGCGAACGCCGCGAACGCGCCGCTGCGATGGTCGAGGCGGTCGGCTTGAATGCGGCGCAAGACCTCGACAAGCTGCCGCACGAGTTCAGCGGCGGGCAGCGCCAGCGCATCGCCATCGCGCGCGCGCTGGTGACACACCCGAAGCTGATCGTCGCCGACGAGCCGGTGAGCGCGCTCGACGTCTCGGTGCAGGCGCAGGTGCTCAACCTGATGCAGGACCTGCAGCAGCGCCTGGGCCTGGCGTTTCTGTTCATCAGCCACGACCTGGCGGTCGTCGAGCGCATGGCCGACGACCTGCTGGTGCTGCAGGCGGGCCGGGTGGTCGAGGCCGGGCCCACCGCGGCATTGCTGGCCGCACCGACGCAGCCGTACACGCGGCGCCTGATCGAGGCGGTGCAGCGGCCGCGCTGGCACGCGCCGGCGGGCTGAGCCGACCCGCGGTTGCGCAGGATGTCGGCGTCGTGGCCGGCACGCGCGTTCCTGTGGCAGCATGCGCGCTCGCTCGACCCCTCTCGCGCCCATGCGCCCCTGAAAGGCCGATCCATGACCCACGCAAGCCGCCGCGCCCTCGCCCTGTCCCTGCTGACCGGCCTCGCCGTGCTGGCGGGTGCCGCGCAGGCCCAGAGCGACAAGACCCGCGCCACGCTGGCGATGGTGCTCGAGCCCACCGGCCTGGACCCGACCATCGCGCCGGCCGCCGCGATCGGCGAGATCGTGCACTACAACGTGCTCGAGGGCCTGACCAAGATCAACGTCGACGGCAAGGTGACGCCGTTGCTGGCCGAAAGCTGGACGACCGATCCCGACGGCCGCAGCTACACCTTCAAGCTCAAGAAGGGTGTCAAGTTCCACGACGGCGAAGCCTTCGACGCCAGCGACGTGAAGTTCAGCTTCGAGCGTGCGAAAGACGAGAAGAGCACCAACAAGGCCAAGAAGGCGGTGTTCGACAACATCGCCCGCATCGACACGCCCGACGCGCACACGGTGATCCTGACCTTGAACAACGCCGACGGCAACTTCCTGTTCCGCCTCGGCGAAAACACTGCAGTGATCCTTGATCCGAAGAGCGCCGCCACGGCGGCCACCAAGCCCGTCGGCACCGGCCCCTACACCTTCGTCGACTGGAAGAAGGGCTCCTCGGTCAGCCTGGCCAAGTGGCCGGGCTATCGCGACGCCAAGAACGTGCGCCTGCAGCGCGTGACCTTCCGCTTCATCAACGACCCGGCGGCGCGCGTGGCCGCCTTGCTGGCCGGCGACATCGACGGCGTGCCGCGCCTGGACGCACCGCAGGCCGTGCGCCAGCTGCAGGCCGACCCGCGCTTCGCGGTCACCGTGGGCAGTGCGGCGGGCAAGGGCATCATGGCCATCAACAACAAGAAGAAGCCCCTCGACGATGTGCGCGTGCGCCGCGCGCTGATGCACGCCATCGACCGCAAGGCCTTCATCGACGGTGTGCTCGAGGGCCTGGGCAAGCCGATCGGCAGCCACTTCGCGCCCACCGACGCAGGCTACGTCGACCTGACCGCGCAGACACCCTACGACCCGGAGCGGGCCAAGGCGCTGCTGCGCGAGGCCGGGGTGACGACGCCGCTGAACGTCACGCTGACGCTGCCGCCGCCGCAGTACGCGCGCAAGGGCGGCGAGGTGCTGGCCGCGCAGCTGGCCAAGATCGGCGTGGTCGCGAAGATCGAGAACGTCGAGTGGGCGCAGTGGCTGGGCGGCGCCTTCAAGGGCAACTTCGACCTGACGGTGATCAACCACGTCGAGCCGCTCGACTACATGCAGTACGCCAACACCGCCTACTACTGGGGCTACGACAGCAAGGCCTTCCGCGACCTGGCCGCGCGCCACGCGGCCGAGGCGAATGCGAAGGAGCGTGCGCGCCTCTTCACCGAGATGCAGCGCCTGATCGCCAGCGACCAGGTCAACGCCTACATCTTCAACCAGTCGACGGTGGGCGTGTCGAAGAAGGGGCTCAAGGGCCTGTGGGCCCACTCGCCGATCTTCGCCAACGACCTGGCCGCCCTGAGCTGGCAATGACGTTGGCAATGACGTTGGCAGTGATGCCGGCATGAGCCTGCACGATCGCAGCGCCGCCGAACTGCTGGCGCTGTACGCCTCGCACGAGGCTTCGCCGGTCGAGGTCGTGCGCGAGCTGTTGGCCCACATCGAACGCTGCGAGCCGCAGATCGCGGCCACCTGGGCGCTGGATGCCGAGGGCGCGCTGCAGGCCGCGCGCGAAAGCGAAGCACGCTGGCAGCGCGGCGAGGCCCGCGCGCTCGACGGCGTGCCGGTGACGCTGAAGGAGAACATCGCCACGCGCGGCACGCCGGTGCCGCTGGGCACGGCGGCCACGGCACTGGTGCCGGCCGCGGACGACGCACCGCCGGCAGCCCGGCTGCGCGAGGCGGGCGCGGTCATCGTCTGCAAGACGACGATGCCCGATTACGGCATGCTGTCGTCGGGGCTGTCGAGCTTCCATGCGCTCAGCCGCAACCCCTGGAACACCGCGCTCAACCCCGGCGGCAGCAGTGCCGGCGCGGCGGCAGCCTGCGCTGCGGGCTACGGGCCGCTGCACGTCGGCACCGACATCGGCGGCTCGATCCGACTGCCCGCCGGCTGGTGCGGCGTGTTCGGCCTGAAGCCGAGCCACGGCCGCGTGCCGATCCATCCGGCGTACGCGGGCCGCGTCGCCGGGCCGATCACGCGCACCGCGCAGGATGCCGCGCTGGCGATGGCCGTGCTCAGCCGGCCCGACCCGCGCGACGGCAGCAGCCTGCCGCCTGCGTCGATCGACTGGGCGTCGACCGACGGGCAGAGCCTGAAAGGCCTGCGCCTGGGCCTGTGGCTCGATGCCGGTTGGGGGCTGCCGGTCGACCCCGAGATCCATGCGGCGGTGAATGCGGCCGCCAGCGCCTTCGAAGCCGCGGGCGCGGTGGTCGAGCCGGTCGGCGCCTTCTGCATCCGCACGATGGCCGACGGCATGAACGACTTCTGGCGCATGCGGGCCTGGCTCGACATCGGCGCGCTGCCGGTCGAGCAACAGGCCCGCGTGCTGCCCTACATCCGGCATTGGGCCGATGGCGCCGCGGCCCTCACGGGGCCGCAGGTGTTCCGCGGCTACAGCCAGATGGCGGCTTTGAGCGATGCGGCGCTGGCGGTCACGCAGCGTTTCGATTTCCTGCTGTCGCCGGTGAGCCCGGTGGTGTCGTTCCCTGCCGAGCACGCCAGCCCCTTGAACGACCCGGCGCGGCCGTTCGAGCACATCGCCTTCACGCTGCCGTTCAACATGAGCGAGCAGCCGGCCGCGTCGGTCGCCGCCGGCTGCAGTGCGAGCGGCATGCCCATCGGGCTGCAGGTCATCGGCCGGCGCCACGACGACCTGGGCGTGCTGCGGCTGGCGCGTGCCTGGGAAGGTTTGCGCGGGCCGCAACCGGCCTGGCCGGTGCTGGGCTGAGGCCACGGCGGCCGTCGCCGGACCGACATCCGCCCGTTATACATTTCGGCCCATGACGCAGCAGCACGACGCGCGCGGCCTTCCTGTCGGCAGCCTCTCGGCATCGGCGCGCGCGTCTGTCGACGTCGCGCTGTGGCGCACGATGGCCTTCTACGACACGCCGCTGGCCGACCTCGATGCGGCCATCGCCGCCGATCCGGGCTGGGCCCTGCCGCACACGATGAAGGCCGGCCACCTGCTCGGCCTCACCGAGCCCAGCCTGTTGGCCGAAGCCGCGCAGCACCTGGCCGCCGCGCGTGCCTTGACCACCACCGCCGCGCCGGCGCGCGAGCGCGCCCACCTCGAAGCCGTGCAGCACCTGCTCGACGGCCGCTGGCACGCAGCCTGCCGCATCTGGGACGCGCTGCTGATCGAGCACCCGCGCGACGCCTTGGCGCTGCAGTGGGCCCAGCTGTGGGATTTCTACCGCGGCGATCTGGTCGGCCTGCGCGCCCGGCCCGCACGCGCGCTGCCCGCGTGGGACGAACACGATCCGCTGTTTCCCCACGTGCTGGCCTTGTGGGCCTTCGGCCTGGAGGAAAACCACTGCCTGGCCCAGGCCGAGGAAGCCGGCCGGCGCGCGCTGTCGATCGATGCCCGCGCGGCGTGGGCGGTGCACAGCGTGGCGCACGTGATGGACATGCAGGGCCGCTTCGACGAGGGCGCGGGCTGGCTGCGCCAGCACCAGGAAAGCTGGTCCGAAGGCAACGGTTTGGCGACGCACCTGTGGTGGCACACGGCGCTGTTTCGCCTGGAAGGTCTCGACGTGGCCGGCACGTTGCGCGTGGTCGATGGCCACCTCGCCGGCGAGCAGTTGCAGATCGGCCTGCAGCGCCTGGACGCGGCGTCGATGCTGTGGCGGCTGCACCTGCTGGGCGCCGACGTGGCCGAGCGCAGCGCCGCGCTGGTGGCCGGCTGGCCGCTGGCGGCCGATGGGGAGGCCGGCCACTACGCTTTCAACGATTTGCATGCGCTGCTGCCGATGCTGGCCAGTGGCGACATCGCCGCGGCCGAGCGCTGGATCGCACGCTGCGCCGAGCGCGCGTTGGCCCCCGAAGGCGCGCGCCGCGACAACCACGCGGTCTCGCGCGAAGTCGGTCTGCCGCTGGCGCGCGGCCTGCTGGCTTACGGCCGTGGCGAGTTCGACGAAGCGGCCGACCAGCTGTACGCCGTGCGAGCGCAGGCCCAGCGCATCGGCGGCAGCCATGCGCAGCGCGACATCGTCGACCAGACCTTGCTGTCGGCCTGCGTGCGCGGTGGTCGCAAGGCGCTCGGGCAAGCCCTGTTGAATGAACGCATGCTGGCCAAACCCGCCACGCCGCTGACCCGCCACTGGCAGGAGCGACTGGACGCCGCGGGAGCGCGGGCCTCGCTGTGACGCCCGAAGAGAAGCGCGCGCAGCGCCTGCAACTGCTGGAAGACGAGATCGGCCGCAAGCTGCGCGACAGCGAGGCCAGCGGGGAGCTGATGGCTGCGCCGAGCTACGGCAAACCGCTCGACCTCGGCGACGGCTACGACGCCACCCCGGCCGAACTGCGCATGCCGATGAAGTTGTTGAGAGACGCTGGCGTGGTGCCGCACGAGGTGGCCATGATGCAGGAGGCCGCAGCCCTGCAAGCCCGCCTCGACACTTGCAGCGATGCCGCCGAGGCGAGCGAGCTGCGCCGGCGCCTGGTCGATCTGCGCCAGAACCTGGCGCTGCGCCTGGAACGCCTGCGCGTCAACGGAACGCTTTAGCCCCCAGTTCCGCTCGCCCTGGGATTCCGATCGTCCTGAGGTATCGAAGGAAGGGCCTGCGCAGCATCCGAGCAGCACTTCACACCGCCGGCATCGCCAGCCCCTCGACCTCGAACACCTTCTGCACCGCAGGCCGGGCCAGCATGCGTTCGAGAAACGGCGCC
>JAABTC010000140.1 GCA_011390055.1 Burkholderiales bacterium
ATACCCGAACTGCAGGTTCAAGCCCAGCCCGACCACCGTGTAGAGCAGCACCGAGGCCAGCAGCAGCAACGCGAAGTGCTGGTCGTACAGCGCCGCCACCAGCGCCAGCGTGCCGACGACGCAGCCGACGCCGAGCGCCTTGGGTGCGGCCTCGGCCGCGTCGGCCAGCGGTTGGGCCAGCCCCAGCTTGCGCATGGCGAACAGCGCGGCGGGCACCAGCAGCAACAGTGCGCCGACGGCCAGCTGGCTTTCAGCGTGCAGCAGGGCCCAAAGGTAAATGAACACCACGACCAACGCCGTGACCAGCAACACCGCCGGCGCAAACTTGGGCACGCTCATACCCGCTCGCTCGAGCGTTCGGCAATCAAGCCGGTGGGCTTCCAGGCCATCAGCAGGATCACCATCGTGAAGGCGAACACGTCCTTGTAGGCGCTCGGGATGGACGGCGTGATGACCGGCAACGCCACCGCGCCGAAGGTCTGCAGCGCGGCAAACAGGAAGCCACCGAGGATGGCGCCAAGGAAGTTGCCCAGCCCGCCCAGGATCGCCGCCGAAAAGCCGATCACGCCCAGCAGCAGGCCGATGCCGAAGTTCACTTCGTTGTAGTACAGGCCGTTCATCACGCCCGCCATCGCGGCCAGCGCCGAGCCCAGGCCGAAGGTGACCAGCACCACGCGCTGAAAATCGATGCCCATCACGCGCGCGGTTTCACTGTCTTGCGCCACGGCGCGGATGGCCAGGCCGAGCTTGGTGCGTGTGATGAGCAGGTGCACGCCGACGATGGTGGCCAGGCCGGCGGCCAGCAGCATCAGGCTGTCGGCGCGCAGCACCAGGCTGCCCAGCTGGAACTGGCCCTCGGGCAGCAGCCGCGGAAAGGGCTTGGGGTTCGAACCATCGGGGTAGAACAAGCGCACGGCTTCGCGCAGCGCCAGGCCGAACATCAGCGTCACCAGCAGCACGTTGATGGGCGGCGCGTTCTTCAGCGGCAACACCAGAAAGCGCGCCACGAGGGCGCCGGTGGCCGCCGTGACCGCCACCGCGGCCAGCAGCATCAAGCCCAATTGCAGCGCCGGGTTCGTGACGCCCGCAGCTTGCGTGCCCACGTAGGTCGCCAGCGCGGTGAAGCCTCCCAGCATCAGCACGTCGCCATGGCTGAACTTGATGACGTCGAGCACGCCGAAGAAAAGCGTGAAGCCCACCGCCACCATCGCGTAGATCACGCCCAGCATGAGCGTGTTCATCACGTACTGGCTGAGGATCTCCAGGCTCATGAGTGGCTCACTGACTGGAGAGCTTGCGCTTCTTGCTGGCGTACTCGCTGTCTTCCCACAGCACCCACTTGTTGTCCTGCACCACGTACTTGCTGATCAGCGGCACGATGTTCTGGCGCCGGTCGTCGAACGTCACCTTGCCGATGATGGTGTCGGCGTCTTTCGTCGCGTTCAGCGCCGCGCGCACCTTCTTGCGATCGGGGCCGACCTTCTCGATGGCATCCATGATCAGCGTGGCCGCGGAGTAGGCGAACGGACCGTAGGCTTCCGGGGGTTCGTTGTACTTGGCCTGGTTGTACTTGGCGATGAAGTTCAGGCCGCCGGGCAGCTTCTCCCAGGGTGCGCCCTCGATGAAGCTTAGGGAGCCCTCGGCCAGATCCTTGCCCAGGCCGTCGTGGTAGGCCGCGCTCTTGATGCCCGAAGTGCCCTCGAACACTGCCTTGATGCCCAGCTTGTCCATCTGGCTCCTGATGCGGATGCCGATGGGCGTGAGGCCGCCGAAGTAGATCACCTCGGGCTTGAGCTCCTTCACCTTGGTCAGCTCGGCGGTGAAGTCCTGCTGGTCGGCCGTGACGCCGAAGGTGCCCACGATCTGCCCGCCGCTCTTGGCCAGGAACTGGCTGAAGTACTTGTTGTGGCCCTTGCCGTAGTCGGTGGTGTCATGAATGACAACCCAGCGCTTGTAGCCCAAGCCGGTCATGAATTTGGCGGCCACTTCGTTCTGGTTGATCATCGTGCCGTTGACACGGTGCACTTCCTTGAAGTCGTTGCCGTAGGTGATCTCGGGCAGCACAGCACCCCAGACGACCATCGGCATGCCGAACTTGCGGTACACGTCCACCGTGCTCATGGCCACCGCCGAGCAGTAGTGCGTGACGCCGGCGATGATGCTGTTGTCGGCCGCGGCCTTGGTGGCCACCTGCACGCCCACGTTGGGCTTGCACTCGTCGTCCAGCACCACCAGTTCGTATTTGTATTTCGACTTCGGGTCTTCGTTGCGCAGCTTCACGGCCAGGTCGGCCGAGTTGCGGCCGCCGATGCCGTTGGCCGCCACACCGCCCGTCAATGGGCCGATGAAGGCAATCTTCACGGTGTCCTTGGCCTGGGCCAGCGGGGCCGTCAGCAGGGCTGCCGACAGCGCGGCGCCCAAAGGCGCGGCCCACCAACGGCGAAGGGATACATTGGTTTTCATGGAAACGCTCCTGCGGCTGTGGAAGTTCGGGGTCGAGCCGTCCGCCATCTTGACCCGCCCGACGGCGGTCTTCAAGTGGGTTGAACACTAGGAAAGCAGACGAGCAAGGGATGTGCCAGAACGACGGCCCGCCCTAGAAGGTGGGCGGCGTGTTGATCCACAGCACGCGCGCCACCTCGGTGCCGGTGTTGCGGTAGGTGTGGGGCAGGTGCGACGGGAAAGCGAAGGAATCACCGGGGCCGAGCTCGTGCGTGGCCTCGCCGATGCTCAGGGTCAGCCGTCCTTCGAGCACATAACCTACCTCGTCGCCTTCGTGGCGCATCGGGCCCATGCTGCCGCCGCCGGGGGCGACGATGTGGATGTTGCCTTGCAGCAGGTGGCCACGGCCGTGGGGCACCACGCGCTCCAGCGTCACGCCGACCGCATCGCCCTCCCCGCCCGCGGCGATGCGGGGCCGCGATCCGGCGCGCGCGACGTGGTCCACGCCGTTCCAGTCGGCATCGAACAGCGCCCCGATGTTGGTGTCCAGCGCCGTCACCAGCGCGTGCAGCACCGTCAGCGGGGGCAGCAGCTTGTTGTTCTCGTACTTCGAGATCAGGCTGATCGAGACGCCCACGCACGCCGCCACGTCCTTGATCAGCAGCCCCTTCACCAGCCGTGCGTGGCGCAGGCGCGCGCCGATGGCCACCGGGCGCGGCGGCGGCGCGGGCACGGGGGGAACCGCGGCGGTTCGCGGAGCTTTTTTCATTGGAAACTCATTTGAACGCCAAGCCACTTTCTGCACAAGCCCGGTGCTGAATGCACCACGGGGTGCCACTGCCGCGTCTCTGGCGGCTACATTCATGCCGTTGCAAGGTGAGCCGAGAACCGGTCACAGTTCGTCCACAAGTACTTGGCTTCGTACGCGAAGTTCAGGTGCAGAACATCGAGCAAGGTTTGAGCCGCACCACGGTCTTCAGCGCCCGCCGGATCCTCACGCTCAACCCGCGCCAACCGGTGGCCAGCCACGTGGCCGTGCGTGACGGCCGCATCCTGGCCGTGGGTGACCTGGCGCGCATGTGCGCCTGGGGCAGCTTCGATCTCGACGAACGCTTTGCCGACAGGGTGCTGATGCCCGGCCTGGTGGAGGGGCACTGCCACCTGATGGAAGGCGGCATGTGGGATTGGCCCTACCTGGGCTGGTTCGACCGCCGCGGCCCGGACGGCCGCACCTGGCCTGGCCTGCGCTCGCTCGACGCCGTGGTGGCGCGCCTGGCCGAACTCGATGCCGCGATGCAGGCCGCCGGCGAGCCCGACGCCAAGCCGCTGATCGCCTGGGGCTTCGACCCGATCTACTTCGATGGCCAGCGCGTCACCACCGAACACCTCGACCAGGCCAGCCGTACACGCCGGATCGTCATCCTCCATGCCAACGGTCATCTGATGAGCGTCAACAGCGCCATGCTGCGCGACGCCGGCATCACGCGCGACTGCGAGGTCGAGGGGGTGCAGAAGTACGAGACTGGTGCGTTGGCCGGTGAGCCCAACGGCGAGTTGCAGGAACCCGCCGCGATGTTCCTGGTCATCAAGCGCATCGGCCCGGCCGGGTTGTTGGCGCCCGTGAACGACCAGGGCATGGTGGGTTTCGCCGCCATGGCCGTGATGCAGGGGGTGACCACCGCCACCGACATGGTCAACAGGCTCGGCGACACCGATCTGGCGATGCTCGAGCGCAACACCGCGCGAGACGACTTCCCGGTGCGCCTGCTGCCGGCCTTCCAGGCCTTTCACGGCACGCACGCAGCGGCCGCAGGCGCCGAGCACGTCAACGCACTGAAGGCGCGCAACACCGAGCGCCTGCGTTTCGGGCTGGTCAAGATGATGCTCGACGGTTCGATCCAGGGCTACTCGGCGCGGCTGCGCTGGCCGGGCTACTTCAACGGCGCCCCGAAGGGCATCTGGGTCACGGCACCGGCCCAGTACGAGGCCGACTTCGAGGCCTACCACCGCGCCGGCCTGGCCATCCACACCCACACCAACGGCGACGAAGCCAGCGCGGTGGCCATCGATGCGATCGCGCGCGTGCTGGCGCGTGCGCCTCGGCCGGGCCATCGCCACACGCTGCAGCACGGCCAGATGATCGACACGCCGCTGTTCCGGCGCATGGCCGCGCTGGGCCTGAGCGCCAACCTGTTCGCCAACCACGTGTGGTTCTGGGGCGACCAGCACCATGACGTGACCATGGGGCCGGACCGCGCGGAACGCATCAACGCCTGCCGCAGCGCGCTCGACGCCGGTGTTCCGCTGGCGATCCACAGCGATGCGCCGGTGACGCCGCTGGGCCCCCTGTTCACCGCGTGGTGCGCCGTCAACCGCCTCACACCGCAGGGCCGGGTGCTGGGCGCTGGCGAGCGCATCAGCGTGCCCGAGGCCCTGCACGCCATCACGCTGGGCGCGGCCTGGACGCTGGGGCTGGACGGGGAGATCGGCAGCATCGAGGTCGGCAAGCGCGCTGACTTTTGCGTGCTCGGCGATGACCCGCTGGCCGTGGACCCGCTGGCGCTGAAGGACCTCCGCATCCACGGGACGGTGCTGGGCGGGCGGGTGTTCGAGTCCCGGGCCTGACGGGGCGCTTGTGCCCTCCCCGCTGCCACCCCGCCGCACGACGCTGACGGTGATCGGCGGCTTCCTGGGCGCCGGCAAGACCACCTTGCTGAACCACTGGCTGCGCCACGCCGATGGGCGCCGGCTGGCCGTGCTGGTCAACGACTTCGGCGCGCTGAACATCGATGCCGCACTGATCGCGGCCCGTGGCGCCGAGAGCATTGCGCTGAGCAACGGTTGCGTCTGCTGCCAGATCGGCGACGATCTGAGCCTGGCACTGATCGGCGTGCTGCAGGCAGAGCCGGCCTTCGACGCCATCGTGGTCGAAGCCAGCGGCGTGTCGGACCCCTGGCGCATCGCGCAGATCGCGCTAGCCGACCCGGCGCTCGGCCTGGGCGGCGTGATCGTGCTGGTGGACAGCGCGGCGCTGCCAGCGCATGCACGCGACCCGTTGTTGGCCGACACCCTGCAGCGCCAGCTCGACAGTTCCGACTTGCTGGTGCTGAACAAGTCGGACCTGGTGGACCCTGCCCA
>JAABTC010000141.1 GCA_011390055.1 Burkholderiales bacterium
AAGCTTGGGACGCAGCGCTGCCATGCCGAGCGCGATGTAGACGACCAGCCCCACGACCTTGGCCAGCACCCAGGGCGCGTAGCCCGACGTTCCAGGAAGCATCGTCACCAATCAAAAAGCCGGTCAGCGACAGCGCCACCGCGCCTTGGTGGACCAGCTTGATGCCCGCGTACTCCACCCTAGCCCGGCTTGCCGTCGACCCGCGATCGGGCCAGCATGGGCCCGTAACGCACGGCAAACAGCGCAAAGCCGATCGCCCACAACAGTGCCGAAAGCTGAATGGCGGCCAGCGTCTGCGCAGGCATCCCGAGGGGCCACGCCACGCGAACGACCGCCGCGCACAGCACGAGCGTGAAGCAGGCAATGTCGACACGGTCAGCGCGCAACGGGCGGCCGGTGTGGCCGCGGGTGGTCCGCGCCATCATGCCGATGATCATGCCGCCAACGGCGCCCACGGCCAGCGCATGCGTCGCAGCCGACGACGGCACGGCACCGAGCTCGACGAGTGCGCGCAGCGCCAGGTGAACCGGCACCCACAGGTAGGCCAGTTGCAGCACCCACACCAGCGGCACGCCGAGGGTACGCCACGGCTTCCAGAGCAGCCACCTCGCGCTGTGCGCGACGCAGGCCGCTGCAGCAATCCAAGCCAGCGTCGAGCCCCGCAGGCCCGCCAGATCGACGGCCACCAGCACCAGCACCGAAGCGAGTGCGCAGCGCTCGACGACGGCATTGCGCGTGGCCCCTGCGCGCGGGACGCCGTTGTTGGTGAACATCGGAACCACGCGGCCGGCCATCACCGCGAGGATGAACAGCACGATGTCCAGGCCCAACTGCACCCCGGCCCACGACGGCAGGTTCATGACCCCGAGCTGCGCCAGATGCACCAGACCGCTGGCCACCGCCAGGGCCGTGAGCAGGCCGACGAAGACATAGTTGCGCGTGTTGCGCGCCCTGTACAGCGGCACCGCCAGCGAGACGGCGGCGGCCAAAGGGAAGGCGACGTTGACAGCCGCCGCGGCCCAGCCGAACGGCGTCAGCACCAGAATCCGGCCCGCCAGCCACAACGCGGCCAGGGTCGCCAGCCACCAACCCGTCGGTGTGGACTGGTT
The DNA here is from genome assembly GCA_011390055.1 of Burkholderiales bacterium. GTDB lineage: Bacteria > Pseudomonadota > Gammaproteobacteria > Burkholderiales > Burkholderiaceae_C > CADEEN01. The sequence goes on from JAABTC010000141.1 coordinate 1,110, forward strand.
CGACCAGTTGCGGCCTGCGGTGAACAGGAAACCCACGATGACCGCGAGCGCGAAGCCGAACAGCATCTCGTGCGCATGCCACACCGGCCCTGCCAGGTAAGCATGCCCGAGCAGCCCTGCGAACTGCAGCGACCACAGCGGTATCGACACGGCCGCGAACACGCTGGCGAGCAAGTAGAACGGTCGGAAACCGAGCTCCCACAAAGCGAAGCGCCCCGACGGCACCGGATGGGGCTCTTCGATGGTGTGCATCAGCGGGCTGTCATGTGCCAGGGCTACCAGTTGCCACGCAGCGCGATGCGCCAGGTGCGCGGCGCTTCGGCGTGGGTGAAGAGTGGCGACTTGTCGACCAGACGCAAGTGGGTCAGGTTGCGTACGCCGAACGATGCCTCGAGGCCTGCCGGTAGCGCGACTGTAGCGTTGGCGCCCAGCATGGTCAGGTCGGGCACCGGTTGCGCGGGCGTGTTGGCGGTGGTTGCGGGCAGCAGTTGGTCGCCTGCATGTTCGGCATAGGCGCCGACACGCCAGGGGCCGTGCCGCCAGTCGAGCCGCAGCGTGGCGCTGTGGCGCGGGCGGCGCTCCAGGCGCTGGCCATTGCCGCTGGTCGCGTCGAGGTAGGTGTACGACAGCGCGCCGGTGAAGCCTGCGCCCAGCGGCCAGACCGCCGACGCCTCGAGACCGCGCAGCCTGGCCTTGGCCAGGTTCTCGTAGGTGTAGGTGCCGATGCCCGGCGTCGGGCCGGGCGTGACCAGGCGCACTTCGATCAGGTCGTCGACACGCTGGTCGAACAGCATCAGTTGGGCTTGCGCGGGGCCGACCGCATGGCCGATGCCGATTTCGATCGCGTCGCTGCGCTCGGCCTTCAGATCCGGGTTGCCGAGGAAAGTGTTCGGACCTTCGGGCCGGGCGCCCGGCACCACCTGCTTGAGGTTCGGCACCTTGAAGCCATGACTGACCCCGCCCTTGACGGTCCAGGCGTCGGCCACACGCCATACCGCATACACACGCGGGCTCCACTCGTCGCCGTAGTGGTCGTGCTTGTCGTGACGGACACCGAAGGTTAGCGTCAGCGGTTTGGACGCGCTCCACTCGTCCTGAACGAAGAGAGAGCGATGCGGCAGCACCGACCGGCCACCGGGCAGGCCCGGGTCGTCGAGCGATTCGTCGCGCACCTCGAAGCCGGCTGTCAATGCATGCGCGCCGAACGGCCGGCGCGCCTGGCCTTCGAGCACCTGCTCCTGCACGCGTTGCGGCACGTTGACTGCAACGCCGGCCGTGCGCCGGTTCTTCACATCGATCGTCGATCGGTAGACGCGCAACTGCGTCTCGAGCGCATGGGCCCAGGCGGCGTTCCAGCTCAACGAGCTCATCGATCGTTCGACGTCGTTGAACGTGACGTGGTAGCGGCGCGGCCCCCCCCGCTCACGGGCTTGGGCTTCGCGAACTTCGGTACCTTGGCGGTGTTCGAGCTCCAGACGCTGCCCCGCGATACCGCGCCAGGCAAGGCCGAGCCAAGCGCCCTCCTTCTTGCGCGCTTCGAGCACCGACAGCCGCGGATCGACCGACGACGCGACCGCGCCGACCTTCGATGACGACAGCCCCGCGCGCAGGTAGAAGTCCGCGCCGAGCGGGCCGTCGGCGCGTGCGCCGAGGCGCCAGCCATCGCCACCGCTGTCGCCGTCGGCCGACGAGGTCTCGCCGGTTGCTCCGAAGCGCCAGACCTCACCGGGTTGCCGCGTGATGATGTTGACCACACCGCCCAGCGCCTCCGATCCGTACAGCACCGACATCGGCCCGCGCACGACCTCGATGCGCTCGATGTCGTCGACGGCGACCCAGTCGTACTGGAAATCCGATGCGCCGACCACGCCGTCGGAAGCGCCGATGCGCCGCCCGTCGACGAGGAACAGCGCGTGCCGGCTGTCCATGCCGCGGATGCCGATGACCTTGCGGCCACCCACCGCTCGCCCCTGCAGCGACAGGCCGGTTTCGCCGCGGATCGCGTCGAGCACGTTGTCGGCACCGCGCGCTTCGATGTCGCGACGTGTGATCACGCTCAACGCGGCTGGCGCGTCGACGGAGAGCATCGCAAAACGCGTCGCGGTGACGACGATGGTTTGCGAGCCCTCGGAGTTGGCCTGCGTGTTCGCCACGGACAGTGCGGCGGCCAGTGCGAGAAGGGTTCGGGTTTTGTACATGGCCGCGAGCATCGTCAAGGAGCGCGCAGGCGACCTTGATGGAGGTCAAGGGAATTTCGAGCGCTTGGGACCTTGACGCAGATTAAGGCGGCGGCTCTCCTCACGCCGCAACATCGGCGCGCCCATCGAAGCGATACCACTCACGGAGTGTCTGCATGAAAACCCTGCACCTGAGCCGAATTGCCGCCCTGTTGTTGACCGCCGTCCCGCTGTCCGGGATTGCACAAACCGCCGCGCTGCCCCAGGCTCCCGCGATCACCGCCGCCGAACTCGAGGTGGGCAAGAAGATCTACTTCGAGCGTTGTGCCGGCTGCCACGGCGTGCTGCGCAAGGGCGCGACCGGCAAGAATCTGGAGCCGCATTGGTCCAAGAAAAATGCCGACGGCTCGACGCAGGAAGGCGGCACCTTGAAACTCGGCACCGCGCGCCTGGACAAGATCATCGCGCTCGGCACCGAAGGCGGGATGGTCAACTACGACGACATCCTGACCAAGGAAGAGATCGACATCATGGCGCGCTACATCCAGCAGCCGCCACCGGTGCCGCCGGAGTTCAGCCTGAAGGACATGCAGGACAGCTGGAAACTGCTGGTGCCCACCGCGGAGCGGCCGAAGTCGCAGCAGAACAAGATCAACCTGAAGAACGTGTTCGCGGTGACGCTGCGCGACAGCGGCGAGCTGGCGCTGATCGACGGCGACACCAAGCAGATCTGGCAGATCCTGAAGACCGGCTATGCGGTGCACATCTCGCGCATGTCGGCTTCGGGCCGCTACGTGTACACGGTCGGCCGCGACGGCCTGGTGACCTTGATCGACATGTGGTTCGAGAAGCCCACCACGGTGGCCACGATCCGCCTGGGCTCCGACGCGCGTTCGGTGGATGTCTCCAAGTTCAAGGGCTTCGAAGACAAGTACCTGATCGGTGGGGGCTACTGGCCGCCGCAATATTCGATCATGGAAGGCGACACCCTGAAGCCGCTGAAGATCGTCTCCACCCGTGGCATGACGGTCGATGGCGAGTACCACCCCGAGCCCCGCGTGGCCTCCATCGTCGCCTCGCAGATCAAGCCCGAGTGGGTCGTCAACGTGAAGGAAACGGGCCAGATCCTGCTGGTCGATTACAGCGACATCAAGAACCTGAAGACCAACACCATCGAGTCGGCCAAGTTCCTGCACGACGGCGGCTTCGACGCCAGCAAGCGCTACTTCATGGTGGCGGCCAATGCATCGAACAAGGTCGCCGCAGTCGACACCAAGACCGGCAAACTCGCTGGCCTGATCGACACCGCCAAGATTCCGCACCCCGGCCGCGGTGCCAACTTCATGCACCCGAAGTTCGGCCCGGTGTGGGCCACCGGCCACCTCGGCTCGCCCGTGCTGTCGCTGATCTCGACCGCCTCCGACAAGAAGGAGCACGCCAAGTACAAGCAGTACAACTGGAAAGTGGTGCAGGAGCTGGCGATGCCCGGCGCGGGCAACCTGTTCGTCAAGACGCACCCGAAGTCGACGCACCTGTGGGCCGACATGCCGATGAACCCGGAGCGCGAGAACGCCGAGGTCAACTACGTCTTCGACATCAAGGACCTGAGCAAGCCGCCGGTGCGCATCGACGTGGCCAAGGACTCGGGCTTGCCCGTGACCAAGGCCCTGCGCCGCGCCGTGCACCAGGAGTACAACCAAGCCGGCGACGAAGTCTGGATTTCGCTGTGGGGCGGCAAGACCGACCAGTCGGCGATCGTGATCTATGACGACAAGACGCTCAAGCTGAAGAAGGTCATCACCGATCCGAAGATGGTCACGCCGACCGGCAAGTTCAATGTCTGGAACACCCAGCACGACGTCTACTGAACCGCGGGACTGCGATGAAGCGACCGGGACTCTGGCAGCGCCTGCGCCGGCCCGCGGCAGGGTTTTCGGTGTTGACCTTGCTGCTGCTGGGCGGCGCAGGCGGCGTGGTCTTCTGGGGCGGGTTCAACACCGTCGTGGAGGCCACCAACACCGAGACATTCTGCATCGGCTGCCATGAGATGCGCGACAACGTCTACAAGGAGTATTCCGAGAACACGATCCACTACACGAACCGCACCGGCGTGCGCGCCACCTGCCCCGACTGCCATGTGCCCAAGGAGTGGGGGCCGAAGATGATCCGCAAGGTGCAGGCCACGCGCGAGCTTTACGGCAAGGCCGTGGGCAGCATCGACACGCGGGAGAAGTTCGAGGCCAAGCGCCTCCTCCTGGCAGAGCGTGAATGGGCCCGCATGAAGGCCAAC
>JAABTC010000014.1 GCA_011390055.1 Burkholderiales bacterium
CTCTGCACCGTGGTGCGCGACAGGTCGAGCTTGCGCGCCAGCTCGGCGGTGCTGGCGCGAGCGTTGTCGCGCAACAGGCTGAGCAGCGCGCGGTCGGTGTCGTCGAGGGCCATGTCGGCATTTTGCATAAACTTGACGTCGATGTGCCGTCCGCTGACATTCGTAGCGTCAACTTTAGGGCTGCAAAGTGCAGTGCTTTGCACGAGCATGGGGTTTGCCTCGGAGCTGGCCATGCCCCCCAAGAAAAGCATTTTGGTCGTCGGTGCAGGCAAGATCGGCGCTGTCGTGGCCGATCTGCTGGCCGCCTGTGGTGACTACGCGGTGACGCTCGCAGACCGCGACGCGGCGGCGCTGGAGAGCGGGGCCGCGTTCGCCGGCGAGCGCCTGTACCACGCCCTGACGCTGGACGTGGCGGACGAAGCGGCGCTCGGCCGGGCCCTGGCCGGCCGCTACGCGGTACTGAGCGCGGCGCCCTTTCACCTGACGCAGCGCATCGCCGCGCTGGCGCGGCGGCAAGGGGTGCACTACCTGGACCTCACCGAAGATGTGGCCAGCACCCGGGCCATCCGCGAACTGGCGCAAGGGGCCGAGACCGCGCTGATTCCCCAGTGCGGCCTGGCGCCGGGCTTCATTTCGATCGTCGCGTCCGACCTGGCGTCACGCTTCGACCGACTCGACAGCGTGCGCCTGCGGGTCGGCGCGCTGCCGGCTTACCCCAGCAACGCGCTGAACTACAACCTCACCTGGAGCACCGACGGCGTCATCAACGAGTACATCGAGCCTTGCGAGGCCATCGTCGACGGTCGCCGCACCGAGGTGCCGGCGCTGGAAGAGCGCGAAGAGTTTTCGCTCGACGGCGTCCTGTACGAAGCGTTCAATACGTCAGGCGGCCTGGGCACGCTGTGCGAAACCCTCGAGGGCCGGGTGCGCACATTGAACTACCGCACCATCCGCTACCCCGGCCATGCAGCGATCATGAAGGCGCTGCTGAACGACCTGCGCCTGCGAGACCGGCGCGATGTGTTGAAAGACATCCTGGAGAACGCGGTGCCGACGACCACGCAGGACGTGGTGATCGTTTTCGTCACGGTGGCAGGGTGGCGTGAAGGCCGGCTGGTGCAGGAAACCTACGCGCGCAAGATCTACAGCGCGATGGTCGGCGGCCGCATGCGCAGTGCGATCCAGATCACGACGGCGTCGAGCCTGGCCGCCATGCTCGACCTGCTGGCCCAGGGCCAGCTGCCCCAGCGTGGTTTCGTGCGCCAGGAGGAGGTCGACCTGGCAGCCTTCCTGGGCAACCGCTTCGGTGCCGTCTACGCGCCGGCGGCCGCAGCATCGCACTGAGCCGACGGCGCGAACGTCGCGCGCGTTCGACCCTTGCGGCGAGCTCGCTCTGCCGCTATGGTGTTCAATATCAGAAATATTGTTCGCTATTCGAACTGGCGGGGCCGCTTGAGCAATGATCGACAAGGTTTGGGGCTCGCCAGCCGATGCGCTGGCCGACGTGCGCGACGGTCACACGGTGATGATCGGCGGCTTCGGCACCGCCGGCCTGCCCGATGAACTGATCGATGCCCTGCTGGCCCAGGGCAGCCGCGAGCTGACGATCGTCAACAACAACGCGGGCAACGGCGACGCCGGCCTGGCGGCCCTGCTGGCCGCCCGCCGTGTGCGCAAGATCATCTGCTCCTTTCCGCGTCAGGCCGACAGCCACCACTTCGATACGCTGTACCGCAGCGGCCAGATCGAGCTCGAACTGGTCCCCCAAGGCAACCTGGCCGAACGCATCCGTGCGGCGGGCGCGGGCATCGGCGGCTTCTTCACCCCCACCGGCTACGGCACGCAGCTCGCCGAGGGCAAGGAGACGCGCATCATCGACGGCAAGGGCTATGTGCTCGAGGCGCCGATCCATGCCGACTTCGCACTCGTCAAGGCCGAGCGCGGGGACCGCTGGGGCAACCTGGTCTACCGCATGACCGCGCGCAACTTCGGGCCGGTGATGGCAATGGCGGCCAAGGTCACGGTCGCCACCGTGCACGAGGTGGTCGAACTCGGGCAGCTCGATCCCGAAGCCATCGTCACCCCGGGTCTGTTCGTGCAACGCATCGTGCGGGTCGCGCGCCAGGCCACCCGGTCCGGCGGATTCAAGCAGGCGCTGGCAGCATGAACCGATGGACACGCGACCAGATGGCCCGCCGGGTGGCGCAGGACATCCACGAAGGGGCGATCGTCAACCTTGGCATCGGCCTGCCGACCCTGGTGGCCAACCACATCCCGGCCGACCGCGAAGTGATCCTGCACAGCGAGAACGGCGTCATCGGCATGGGCCCGGCGCCCGCGCCCGGCGAGGAAGACTTCGACCTGATCAATGCCGGCAAGCAGCCGGTGACGCTGTTGCCCGGCGGTGCCTACTTCCACCATGCCGACAGCTTCGCGATGATGCGCGGCGGCCACCTCGACATCTGCGTGCTGGGTGCATTCCAGGTGGCGGCCAACGGCGACCTGGCGAACTGGCATACCGGTGCCGCGGATGCCATCCCCGCGGTCGGTGGCGCGATGGACCTGGCGATCGGCGCAAAAAAGACCTTCGTGATGATGGAGCACTGCACCAAGGGCGGCGACAGCAAGATCGTGCCCGCCTGCACCTACCCGCTCACGGGCGTGGCCTGCGTCAGCCGCATCTACACCGATCTGGCGGTGCTCGAGGTGACGCCGGGCGGCCTGCGCCTGATCGACCGGGTCGAGGGCCTCGACCTTGCGACGCTGCAGCGGGTCACCGCGGTGCCGCTGCTCACCTGAGGCCACAGCCCCATGCACCACGCCTACATCTGCGACGCCGTTCGCACCCCCTTCGGCCGCTACGGCGGTGCGCTCGCATCGGTGCGCACCGACGATCTCGGGGCCGTGCCGCTGCGCGCGTTGATGCAGCGCCATCCGCAACTCGATTGGCAGGCGGTCGGCGACGTGATCTTCGGTTGCGCCAACCAGGCCGGCGAAGACAACCGCAACGTGGCCCGCATGAGCGCACTGCTGGCAGGCCTGCCGCTCGAAGTGCCGGCCTCGACGGTCAATCGCCTTTGCGGCTCGGGGCTGGATGCGGTCGGCAGCGCCGCGCGTGCCATCCGCAGTGGCGAGGCCGGCCTGATGATCGCCGGCGGCGTGGAGAGCATGAGCCGCGCGCCCTTCGTGATGCCCAAGGCCGATAGCGCCTACGCACGCAGCAACGCGGTCTACGACACCACCATCGGCTGGCGTTTCGTGAACCCGGCGATGAAGGCGCTGTACGGGATCGACTCGATGCCGGAGACGGCCGAGAACGTCGCCAGCGACCACCGGATCGAACGCGCCGCGCAGGACCGCATGGCCCTGGCCTCGCAGACCAAGGCCGTGGCGGCGCAGCAGCGCGGCTTCTTCGATGCCGAAATCGTGCCGGTGACGATCGCGCAAAGGAAGGGCGACCCGCTGGTGGTCGCCAAGGACGAACACCCACGCGAAACCTCGCTCGAGGCGCTGGCCAAGCTGAAGGGCATCGTGCGGGCCGACGGCACGGTGACCGCCGGCAATGCATCCGGCGTCAACGACGGTGCCTGTGCGCTGCTGCTGGCCAGCGAAGCCGAAGCTTCGCGCCGCGGCCTCACGCCCCGGGCACGGGTGGTGGGCATGGCCACCGCCGGCGTGGCGCCGCGTGTGATGGGCATCGGCCCGGCGCCGGCCACCCGCAAGGTGCTGGCCCTCACCGGCCTGTCGCTGGCGCAGATGGACGTGATCGAACTCAACGAGGCCTTCGCCGCGCAGGGCCTGGCGGTGCTGCGCGACCTGGAGCTCGCAGACGACGACCCGCGCGTCAATCCGAACGGAGGCGCCATCGCCCTGGGTCATCCGTTGGGGGCCAGCGGGGCTCGCCTGGCCACCACCGCCGTCAACCAACTGCATGCGTCGGGCGGTCGCTACGCGTTGTGCACGATGTGCATCGGCGTCGGCCAAGGCATTGCGCTCGTGCTGGAGCGCGCATGAACCGGGAAGGAAGCGACATGGACGGCACATCGAACGACTTCAAGGGCGCGGCCGCTTCAGTGGGCGCCACCAGCCCCGACCCGCTGCGGCGCGACCTCGTCGCAGGGCTGGAAAAGGGCTTGTCGGTGATCGAGGCCTTCGACCAAGAACGCCCGCGCCTGACGATCAGCGAGGTGGCCGAGCGCACCGGCCTGACGCGTGCGGCCGCGCGGCGTTACCTGCTGACGCTGGCGCACCTGGGTTTCGTGCACCAGGAACGCAAGATGTTCGCGCTGGCGCCGCGCGTGCTGCGCCTGGCGCAGAGCTACCTGCATTCCGCACGCCTGCCGCGCGTGGTGCAGCCCGCATTGACGGAGTTGGCGCACACCCTGAAGGAAGCCTCGGCGGCCTGTGTGCTCGACGACACCGACATCATCTGCATCGCCGCCACCAGCGCCGGCCGCAACGTCTCGGCCACGCTGCAGGCGGGCTTTCGGGTGCCTGCCTACTGCACGGCCAATGGCCGGGTCCTGGTCGCGGCGATGCCCGTGGCCCAGGCCCAGCAGTGGCTCGGCCAGCAGACGTTGCGGGCTTTGACGCCGCACACCATCACCCGCATGGACCGCCTGAACGCCGAATTGCAACGCGTGCGCGAGCAGGGTTATGCGACGGTCGACCAGGAGCTCGAGCTGGGCATGCGCACGCTGGCCGTGCCGCTGGCGAACTGGCGTGGCGACACCGTGGCGGCGCTGAACCTGACGGTGCAGGCGTCGCGGATGTCGATCGACGACTTGGTCGCGACCGGCTTGCCGGCGCTCAGGCAAGCGCAGGTGCGCCTGCGCCAGCTGCTGTAGACGCGCGCGGCCGCAGGTTCCCTCTCGATTACCCCGTTGCCCCGAGGGCACGGGTGCAGGCATCCTCGCGCCATTGGCTTCACCCTCAACCGCCTTTCGACGGAGTCTTCGACATGCGCCTGCCCATCCGCCTCTCCTTCAGCGCCCCCTCGCGCGCCATCCTGCTCGCCTTGGGCGCGGCAGCCGTCTTCGGCACGGCACAGGCCCAAACGGCCGCGCCGCCCCTGAAAGTGGGCCTGATGCTGCCCGCCACGGGCACCTTTGCGGCGCTGGGCGACATGATCGAGCGCGGCTTCCGGCTGCATGTCCAGGAACAGGGCGGCAAGCTGGGCGGGCGTGAAATCCAGTACTTCCGGGTCGACGACGAAAGCGACCCGTCCAAGGCCACCGACAACGTCAACAAGCTGATCAAGCGGGACAACGTCGACGTGATCGTCGGCACCGTCCACTCCGGCGTGGCGCTGGCGATGGCCCGCGCCGCCAAGGACAGCAACACGATGCTGATCGTGCCCAATGCCGGCGCCGACGCCATCACCGGCGCAATGTGCGCACCGCACATCTTCCGCAGCTCGTTCTCGAACTGGCAGCCGGGCTATGCCACCGGCGTCGTCGCCGCCGGCAAGGGCTACAAACGCGCCATGACGATCACCTGGAACTACGCTGCGGGCCAGGAGACCGTCAAGGGCTTCACCGAGGCCTTCGAAAAAGGCGGCGGCAAGGTCATCAAGGATCTGAACCTGCCGTTTCCCAACGTCGAGTTCCAGGCCCTGTTGACCGAGATCGCAGCGCAGAAGCCCGACGTCGTGTTTGCTTTCTTCGCCGGCGGCGGCGCGGTCAAGTTCGTCAAGGACTACGACGCGGCCGGCCTGCGTCGCAACGTGCCCCTGCTCGGCTCGGGTTTCCTGACCGACGGCACCCTCGAAGCGCAGGGGTCGGCCGCGCAAGGTCTGCAGACCGCGCTGCACTACGCCGACAACCTCGACACCCCGCGCAACAACGCCTTCCGCAAGAACTTCGCGCTGACTTTCAAGGCCAACGCCGACGTCTACGCCGTGCAAGGCTACGACGCCGCGCAGCTGCTGGGCGCCGGTCTGGTGGCCGTGAAGGGCGACTTCGCCAAGCGCGACGGCATGATCGCGGCGATGCGCAAGGCCAGCATTGACAGCCCCCGCGGGCGCTTCACGCTGTCGGCCTCGCACAACCCGGTGCAGGACATCTACCTGCGCGAGGCCGTGGGCAAGAACAACGAAATGAAGGCCGTCGCGGTGAAGGCGCTGGCCGACCCCGGCCGCGGCTGCCGGATGTGACGGGAAGGCAGCGCATGATTCTCGAAGTGGCAGACCTGCGGATCGTTCCGGGGCAACAGGCGGCCTTCGAAGCCGCGGTACAGCGCGGCATCGACGTGATCGCGCAGGCGCAAGGCTTCCGCAGCGCCAAGGTGCACAAAGGCATCGAAAGCGCCGAACGCTACCTGTTGATGATCGAGTGGGACACGCTCGAGGACCACATGGTCGGGTTCCGGCAAGGTGCGCTCTTTCCCCAATGGCGCGCGCTGGTCGGGCCGTACTTCGCGCAACCGCCGCAAGTCGAACACTTCAGCCTGGCCGCCGGCTGACGGCGGCGCTGCACATCAACCGGTGGTGGCGTCCTGCGCGGCGGCCACGCGGACCTGGTTGCGCCCTTCGCGCTTGGCCGACAGCAGTTCGCGGTCGGCGCGCTGCAGCAGCGCGTGCGCCGAGGCGTCGGCGCCGCGCGTGTCGGCCACCCCGGCCGAAAAGCTCGTTCCCGGCCCACCGCCGCTGCCGAGCTGCAGCGGGGCCTGCACGCGCCAGCGCTCGAGCAGGCGCGCCAGCTTGCGGCGTGCAGCGGCGGCTTCGGTGCCCGGCATCAACACACAGAACTCCTCACCGCCGTAGCGGCAGGCCACGTCGCTGCGGCGCAGCGAGGCTGCGAGCAGGCGGCCGAAGGCCGCGAGCAGGCGGTCGCCCGCGTCGTGGCCGAGCTCGTCGTTGACCTGTTTGAAGTGGTCCAGGTCGAGGATCGCCACCGACATCGGACGCTCGTCGCGGCGGGCTGCGGCCCAGAGGGCAGGCAGCATCTCGTTCATGTAACGGCGGTTGTACAGCCCGGTGAGTGCATCGCGCGTGGCGTGCTGCAACAGTGCCGCCTGCAAGGTCTGCACCTCCTCGATCTTGTGCGACAGCTCGCGGTTGGTCGCCTCGAGCTCGGCCTGCGCGCGCTCGCTGGCACGCCGCTCCGCGTCTTTTTCGTCGAGTTCGAGCCGGAGCTTGAGCAGTTCGGTCTGCAAAGCCGCCGCCTGGTAACGCGCGCGTGACGCGATCGAAGCCCGCTGGCCGGTCAGCGCATGACAGCGCCGCAGCGTGCGCAGGGCCGCCGTGGTGTCACCAGCGGCCTCCTGCAGGCGCGACAAACGTTCGTTCACGGCGCACAGCAGTCGCAAACTCGCGCCGGCGGGCGCGGCTTCGGCATCCCGGCAGGCCGCTTCCAGCTGGGCCAGTGCGCTGGCCGGATGGCCATCGTGTTCGGCCAGCAGGGCCACCGCGAGTGCCAGCTCGAGGTGCTCGTCGGGGATGTTCTCGCGTTCCACTGCCAGCGCCTGGTTCACCAAGTCGCGCCCGAGCGCCAACGCGCCAGCCTGCAGGGCGGCGATCGCCAGCGTTTCGAACGCCGGCGCCAGACTGCCGCGGCCGTGCGGGTCGGCGGGAACCGCCAGCACCGCCGCAATGTCGGGCAGTGTCTCGCGCGCGCGGCCCAGCTCGGTCAGGCAGATCACGCGGTTGACGCGCAACACGCACAGCAGGCGCGCATTGCCAGCGCCGGCAGAGCGGGCGATGCCGGCATCGACATGCTCGAGGGCCAGGCTGTAGTCACCGAGCTGGAGCAGCTCGTGGGCCAGATTGCAGTGCAGCACTGCATCGAAGCCGTTGCCGCGCCCGGGATTGGCGTCGCGCAGCGCTTGGTACATGTAGGCAAACGCGTGCTCGGACTCGTTGCGCGCCGAATAGCAGCCGGCGATGGTGTTCAACAGCACGCCACGCTGTTCGCCGCGCAGCACTTTCAAGCCTTCGTCGCGCAACGCCAACGCAGCAGCGAGCGATTCGTCGAACCTGCCTTCGCGCCACAGGCCGCGCGCCAGGCCGGTGCGCGCGAGCACCTGCCCCGCCCGATCGCCGTGCGCCTCGAAGAGCGTCAGGGCGCGGGACAGCTCGGGCTCGGCATCGCGCGGCCGGGCAAAGTACAGCAGGTGAAAACCCCGCGCCAGCCGGGCCCACCCCTCTCCGGTCTCGTCTTGGCGGGCTTGGGCCAGGGCCAGGGCCTGGTCGGCGGACGCGATGGCGCGTGCTGAATCGAGGTGCAGCAACTTCCAGGCACGCTTGGCCAGCCGGGTTGCTTCGCTGGCACGCGGTCGGGAGGCAACGGCAGGCATGCGCGATTATCGACGCGCCCCGTCAACCCGCGCAGGCCTTACATGCTGCGCCGGTACTGCCCCCCCACTTCGAACAGCGCGCCCGTGATCTGTCCGAGCGAGCAAACCCGCACCGCGTCGATCAGCACCTCGAAGACGTTGCGGTTGTCGATCACTGCCTGGCGCAGGCGCTGGAGCATCGCCGGCGCCTGGCCGGCATGGCGGCTGTGGAAGTCGCACAGGCGCTGCAGTTGCGACTGCTTCTCCGCGTCGGTCGATCGGGCGAGTTCGATGTGCTGCGGCGCGGCTTCGGCCTGCGGGTTGCGGAAGGTGTTGACGCCGACGATCGGGACCTCACCGGTGTGCTTCTGCATCTCGTAGTGCATGCTTTCTTCCTGGATCTTGCCGCGCTGATAGCCGGTCTCCATCGCGCCGAGCACGCCGCCGCGTTCGGCAATCTTCTCGAATTCGGCCAGCACCGCCTCCTCGACCAACTCGGTCAGCTCGTCGATGATGAAGCTGCCCTGACCCGGGTTCTCGTTCTTGGCCAGGCCCCACTCGCGGTTGATGATCAGCTGGATCGCCATCGCGCGACGCACGCTCTCCTCGGTCGGCGTGGTGATGGCCTCGTCGTAGGCGTTGGTGTGCAGGCTGTTGCAGTTGTCGTAGATGGCGATCAGCGCCTGCAGCGTGGTGCGGATGTCGTTGAACTGGATTTCCTGGGCGTGCAATGAGCGCCCCGACGTCTGGACGTGGTACTTCAACTTCTGGCTGCGCTCGTTGGCGCCATAGCGGTCGCGCATCGAGGTGGCCCAGATGCGGCGGGCCACGCGCCCCATCACGTTGTACTCGGGGTCCATGCCGTTGGAAAAGAAGAACGACAGGTTGGGCGCGAAGTCGTCGATGTGCATGCCGCGCGCGAGATACGCCTCGACGAAGGTGAAGCCGTTGGACAACGTGAAGGCGAGCTGGCTGATCGGGTTGGCACCGGCCTCGGCGATGTGGTAACCCGAGATGCTGACCGAGTAGAAGTTGCGCACGTCGTGGTGCACGAAGTACTCGGCGATGTCGCCCATCACTTTCAGGCTGAACTCGGTCGAGAAGATGCAGGTGTTCTGGCCCTGGTCTTCCTTCAGGATGTCGGCCTGCACCGTGCCGCGCACGTTGGCCAGCGTCCACTCGCGGATCTTGGCCGCCTCGGTGTCGGTGGGCTCGCGGCCGTTGTCGGCCTTGAACTTGTCCAGGTTCTGGTCGATGGCGGTGGCCATGAACATCGCCAGGATCGTCGGCGCCGGGCCGTTGATCGTCATGCTGACCGAGGTCGCTGGGTGCGTGAGCTCGAAGCCCGAGTACAGCACCTTCATGTCGTCCAGGGTGGCGATGCTCACGCCCGAGTTGCCGACCTTGCCGTAGATGTCGGGCCGCGGGTCCGGATCGTGGCCGTAGAGGGTGACCGAGTCGAACGCCGTGGACAGGCGCTTGGCCGGCATCCCGGCGCTGACCATCTTGAAGCGCCGGTTGGTGCGGAAGGCGTCGCCCTCGCCGGCGAACATCCGCGTCGGGTCCTCGCCTTCGCGCTTGAAGGCGAAGGTGCCCGCGGTGTAGGGAAAGCTGCCGGGCACGTTGTCCAGCAGCAGCCACTTCAGCAACTCGCCATGGCACTCGTAGCCGGGCAGCGCCACCTTGCGGATCTTGCTGCCCGACAGGGTGGTGTGTGTCAGTGCGGTGCGGATCTCCTTGTCGCGGATCTTCACCACGTATTCGTCGCCGGCATAGGCGCGCTGCATGTCGGGCCACATCGCCAGCAGCTTCTTCGCGCTCGGGTCCAGGCGCGCTTCGCGTTGCTCGGCCAGGTTGACCGTGGCCTCGGCCGCGCGCGCCTTGTCGGGCTTGTCGACCGTGAGCATCGCTGCGACGGCGCGCAGCTGCTGGATCTCGCGCGCCAGCGCGGCCTGCTCGCGGGCGCGGCGCTTGTAGCCGCGCACCGTGTCGGCAATCTCGGCCAGGTAGCGCACGCGTGCGGCAGGCACGATCGGCACCTGGTGCGTGCTGTGGCGCGTGGCGACCTTGGGCAGGCGGCCCTCGCTCAAGCGCAGGCCGGCTTGCGACAGGCGCTGCTTCAGCGCCTGGTACAGCGCGGTCACGCCGTCGTCGTTGAAGCGGCTGGCCATGGTGCCGAAGACAGGCATCTGCTCGGGCGGCTCCTTGAAGGCTTCGCGGTTGCGCTGCACCTGCTTGGCCACGTCGCGCAGCGCGTCGGCCGCGCCTTTGCGGTCGAACTTGTTGATGGCGACGAACTCGGCGAAGTCGAGCATGTCGATCTTCTCCAGCTGGCTGGCCGCACCGAACTCGGGTGTCATCACGTAGACCGGGATGTCCACCAGCGGAACGATCGCCGCGTCACCCTGGCCGATGCCCGAGGTCTCGACGACGACGAGGTCGAAGCCGGCCACCTTGCAGGCGGCCAGCACGTCGGGCAGGGCCTGGCTGATCTCGGAGCCGAAGTCGCGGGTGGCAAGGCTGCGCATGAAGACGCGCTGACCTTTGCCGTCGACGCCGGGCCGCCCCAAGGCGGCGGGAGCCCCCTCGGGGGGTGGCGAAGTCCGCGCAGCGGCAAGCCTGGGGGCCGTCCACTCGCCGATGGCGTTCATCCGGATGCGGTCGCCGAGCAAGGCTCCGCCGCTCTTGCGCCGCGAAGGGTCGATCGAGATCACCGCAATGCGCAGGGCGTCGTCCTGGTCCAGGCGCAGGCGGCGGATCAGCTCGTCGGTCAGGCTCGACTTGCCGGCCCCGCCGGTGCCGGTGATGCCGACGACCGGCGTAGCAGCCACCGCGGCGCGCTCGTGCAGTGCCTGCACCAGCGCCGGGTCGGCCCGGCCGTTCTCCAGCGCGGTGATCATCTGCGCCAGCGCGCGCCACGCTGCATCGCCATGGCCCGCCAATGCGTCGACTGAGGTCGGGGCGTGCACCGACAGATCGACGTCGGCCCGCATCATCATCTCGCCGATCATCCCCTGCAGGCCCATCTTCTGCCCGTCCTCGGGGCTGAAGATGCGCACGCCGTGGTCGGCAAGTTCGCGGATCTCCTCCGCAACGATCACCCCGCCACCGCCGCCGAAAACCTGGATCCGCTCGCCGCCGCGCTGGCGCAGAAGCTCGACCATGTACTTGAAGTATTCGACATGGCCGCCCTGGTAGGAGCTGACCGCGATCGCCTGCGCGTCCTCCTGCAGCGCCGCGGTCACCACCTCGTCGACCGAACGGTTGTGGCCGAGATGGATGACCTCGGCGCCCATGCCCTGCAGGATGCGGCGCATGATGTTGATCGCCGCATCATGGCCATCGAACAGGCTGGCCGCGGTGACGAAGCGCACCTTGTGCTGCGGCCGGTAGGCGGCCAGGGCTCGGTGTTCGGCGGAGAGGTCGGTCATGGCGGGTCCGGCTGGGTCGAGTGACGTTGACGTAAACGTCAATCGCGATGATGCCATCGTTCGCCCGGACCTGACGCCAGGCACTGCACAGCGGGCACAATCGCGCTCCATGGCCCCACCCTCGCCTCGCCCTGCTCTGCCCCAGCGCACAGCCTCCGGGCATGCCGAGCTGGCCACGCGCAGCAAACGCTTGTCGCAGCGCCACCGCACCGTGTTGCTGCTGGTGGATGGGCGGCGCAGCGAGCATGACGTGCGCAAGCTCGCTGCGCAGGCCGGCGCCGGCGCGGAATGCCTGGACGACCTGCTCACCCTGGGCTTGGTGGCGCTCGACGGCGGCGCACCGGCCGACGCCATGGTGACGCTGGCGGCAGGTGGTGAATCGTCCCTGTTGCCGTCTTCGCATTCACTGCATGGCGAGTCGGTCTGGTCGGCTTTCGGCGAAGACAGCAGCCCGCCCACCGACCGCCCGTTCCATGAAGCGCGCGAACTGCTGTTGCGTGCGGTGCGCCAGGAGGCACCGGTCAGTGGTGCGCTGACCCTGCTCAAGTTGCGCCGGGCCACCAGCCGCGGAGCGCTCGAGTCCCTGCTCGACGAGGTGGAACTGCGCCTGCGCAAGCCGCGGCGGCAGATCATCGCGGCCCAGACCATGCGCCATGTACGCCACCTGCTGAGCCTTCCCACGGCATCGCGACCGACCTGACGCAACGGCCGCGGCGCGCATGAGCTTCCTGGCCATCGACATCGGCAACACGCGCCTGAAGTGGGCGCTCTATGCCGCAGCCCGACCTGGCGCCGCACTGCTGGACAGCGGTGCCGTGTTCCTCGAGACCATCGACACGCTGGCCGAGGACCAATGGCAGGCGCTGGCTGCGCCGAGCAGCATGCTCGGCTGCAACGTCGCCGGCGACGCGGTGCGGCGCCGCGTCGAAGAGCAGCTCGAGCTGTGGGACTTGCCGCCGCGCTGGGTCGTGCCTGCTGCAAAGGACGACGGCGTCGTCAACGGCTACGAGTACCCCACGCGGCTCGGCTCCGACCGCTGGGCGGCCCTCGTCGGCGCGCGCTGGCACGTGCAGCAGCAGGCGCGCGAGCATGGCGCACCCGAGCGGCCGGCGCTGGTGGTGATGGTGGGCACCGCGGTCACGGTCGACTCGCTCGATGCCGAGGGGCGCTTCCTCGGCGGACTGATCATGCCGGGCTTCGGCCTGATGCTGCGCGCGCTTGAACAAGGCACCTCCGGCCTGCGCGTGCCGACGGGCGAGGTGGTCGACTTCCCCACCAACACCAGCGACGCGCTGATGAGCGGCGGCGCCCACGCGCTGGCCGGTGCGATCGAGCGCATCCACCGCAAGCTGGTGGCGCGCTGCGGGGTCGAGCCGCTGTTGCTGATGACCGGCGGCGCGGCGGTGAAGATGGCGCCGATCACCGACCTGCCGTTCGAGATGCTCGACTCGCTGATCTTCGATGGGCTGCTGACCTTGCAGTCGCACCGGCCGCAGCCAGCGCCACCGGGCCCGTGACGAGGCCCGGCTAGAGGATGTAGCGCGACAGGTCCTCGTTGCCGGCCAGGGCGGCCAGCTTCGCATCCACCGCGGCCGCATCGATTGCGATGCTCTGGCCGCTGCGGTTCGGCGCATCGAAGCTGATCTCGTCGAGCAGCCGCTCCATCACCGTGGCCAGGCGGCGCGCGCCGATGTTCTCGGTGCGTTCGTTGACCTCGAAGGCGATCTGCGCCAAACGCCTCACACCATCGGGCGCGATCGTCAGCGTGACACCCTCGGTCGCGAGCAGCGCCTGGTACTGCTTGACCAGGCTGGCATGGGTGCTGGTCAGGATCGCCTCGAAATCGTCGACCGAGAGCGAACCGAGCTCGACCCGGATCGGAAAGCGCCCCTGCAGCTCGGGGATCAGATCGCTCGGCTTGGCCAGGTGGAAGGCGCCGCTGGCGATGAACAGGATGTGGTCGGTCTTCACGACGCCGTACTTGGTGCTGACCGCGGTGCCCTCCACCAGCGGCAGCAGGTCGCGCTGCACACCCTGGCGCGAGACCTCGCCGCCGCTGCCCTCGCTGTTGCGCGAGGTCACCTTGTCGATCTCGTCGATGAAGACGATGCCATTGCCCTCGGCCTGGGCCAGCGCGGCGGCGCGGATCTCGTCCTCGTTGACCAGCTTGCCGGCCTCCTCCTCGACCAGCAGCTTGAAGGCTTCGCCGATCTTCAGCTTGCGCGTCTTCTTGCGCCCGCCACCCATCTGCGCGAACAGGCCCTTCAACTGCTCGGCCATCTCCTCCATGCCCTGCGGCCCCAGCACCTCGAGCGCCTGGCGCGGCTGCTCGAGCTCGAGCTCGACCTCCTTGTCGTCGAGGCTGCCTTCGCGCAGGCGCTTGCGCATCACTTGCCGCGCGGTGCTGTCGGCCGGCGGTGCAGCGGCACTCTCACC
>JAABTC010000142.1 GCA_011390055.1 Burkholderiales bacterium
CGGCTGAAGTCGGCATGCAGGCCGGTGCTGTCGAAGTCGAGCGCGGTCAGATCGCCCAGCGCAGCCAGAGAGCGCTGCAGTTCCCAGCCGACCTGGCCGCCTTTGCCGAAGAGCAGGATTTTCATCGCGCGCTGTAGTTCGCCGACAGCCAGTCGCGGTAGCCGCCGCTCTGCACGTTGGCCACCCAGTCCGGGTGATCGAGGTACCACTGCACGGTCTTGCGGATGCCGCTGTCAAAGGTCTCGGCCGGACGCCAGCCCAGCTCGCGCTCGATCTTGCGCGCGTCGATGGCGTAGCGGCGATCGTGGCCGGGCCGGTCGGTGACGTGGGTCACGAGGCGGCGGTACGGGCCGGCCGGGTCGGGCCGCAACTCGTCGAGCAGCGCGCACACGGTGTGCACGATGTCGATGTTGGCCATCTCGTTCCAGCCGCCGATGTTGTAGGTCTCGCCGACGCGCCCACCCGCGAGCACCGCGCGGATGGCGCTGGCATGGTCGCGCACGTAGAGCCAGTCGCGCACCTGCTGGCCGTCGCCGTACACCGGCAGCGCTTTGCCCGCCAAGGCGTTGACGATGATCAGCGGGATCAGCTTTTCGGGGAAGTGGTACGGACCGTAGTTGTTCGAGCAGTTGGTCGTGACCACCGGCAGCCCGTAGGTGTGGTGCCATGCGCGCACCAGGTGGTCGCTGGCCGCCTTGCTGGCGGAGTAGGGGCTGTTGGGCTCGTACGGATGGGTTTCGGCGAAGGCCGGCGCGCCCGGCTGCAGCGAGCCGTAGACCTCGTCGGTCGACACGTGGTGGAACCGAAAGGCGCTGCGCTCGTCGGGCGCCAGCGCGGCCCAATGGCTGCGTACCGCCTCGAGCAGGTGGAAGCTGCCCATCACGTTGGTGCGCATGAACTCGCCCGGCCCGTGGATGCTGCGGTCGACGTGGCTTTCGGCGGCGAAGTGCAGCACCGCGCGCGGCCGGTGTTCGGCCAGCAGCCGGTCGACCAAGCCGCGGTCGCCGATGTCGCCCTGCACGAAGACGTGGCGCGCGTCGCTTTGCAAACTCGCCAGGTTCTGCAGGTTGCCGGCGTAGGTCAGCGCGTCGAGGTTCACCACCGGCTCGCCCACTGTCTCGAGCCAGTCGAGGATGAAGTTGCTGCCGATGAAGCCGGCACCGCCGGTGACGAGTACCGTCATCGCAGCCTCACTTGGTTGCCGCGCGAAACTGCGCCAGCTTGGCCGCTTGTTCGGGCCGCGCGGCGCTCAAACGCCAGAAGTGCCGCATGAGCACGTACACGGTCAGGATCAGCAGGGCGGCTATCGTCGCCACCACGGCCGTGAGCGCCCGCTTGGGCTTGCTCTTGTGTTCGGCCGGCTTGGCAACGTCAACGACCTGAATCAACGCGCCCTCGCGGCTTTCGTCCAGCCGCGCCAGCTCGTACTGCCGCGCGAAAAGCTCGAACAGGGTTTCCTGGTACTTGAACTCGCGGAACTTGCTGACGTAGTCCGGGCCGCCAGTCGGGTCGGTCGTGGCTTCGTTCTTGACCAACTGCGCGCGCAGCGCACCGAGCATGGCCTGCGCTTGCTGGACCTCAGGCGTTGCATCGGACAGGTTGCGTCGCAGGGTCTGCAGCCGCACCTCGGCGGAGGTGACCTCGGCACGCAGCCGCGCATAGCCCTCGGCTGCCGCCTTCGGCTCGGCCTTCAGGGCGCCCGGGTTGAAGCCGCTGGCCTGGAGCAGTTGCTGCGCTTCGGTCAGGTCATCTCGGGTCTTCTTCAATTGGGCCTCGAAGAAGACACGGCGCTGCTGCGCCTCGGTCATGGCCAGCTGGGCGCTCAGGCGTCGCAATTCCTCGACGTGGCGGTTGGCCATGTCAGCCGCACGCTGCGGGTCGGTGTCGTCAACCTCGACACTGATGAGCCCGTCTTTCTTGCCCAAAGTTATCCGCGTGTTGTTGGCCAGTTCCTTGCGTGCTTCGAAGCGAAATTCAGCGTCGTAGACCTGCATCAGCTTGTATTCGTCGATCAGCCGGTCGCCCACCGTCGCGCTTTGCAGCAACGCAACATACTGGTCCGCTGGGCTCTTGACGCCCGCTGCGGCACCTGCCAGTCCGGACAGCGCGCCCAGCGAGGCGAGGGCAGACGCGGCGGCGCTTTGTTGTTGCTGTGGCGGCAGGAAGACGGTGCGCGAGGTGAAGCTGGGCTTGATGAGGTAGGTCACCCCAAGTGCAACCAAGCCCGCCAGCAACGGCCCGATCAGCAGCAATTTCCAGTGCTGCAGGAGCGGCAGTGCCAGGTCGAGCAGGTCCATGCCATCGTCTTCGTCGCTGACGCCGGAGCCGTTCGATTCCACGTGGGTTGGCATCGGCGTCAATTGCGGAACGTGGCGATCGCAGCCAAGCCCAGGCCGAACTGGTAGAGGATCTGCGTCCAGTCCTTGGCGCCCTGCACGAAGGTGGTCTTGTTCATTTCTTCCGGCACGAACACGGTGTCGCCGGCCTCCGCCTTCAGCCCCGCCAGGCCGGTGCCGCGGTTGAACCAACCGCCTTGCTGGCGCCCGCTGATGACGCTTCCGTTGGCCCGGATCACGAACGCGCTGCCTTCGTCGGCACCGCGCGTCGGGCCGCCGGCAAGGCTCAAATACGTGTCCACGCCGCGGCCCTCGCTCCACAGATAGCTGCCTGCGTTGAAGACGCTGCCGAAGACACCGATGGAGGTGGGCTTGGCAGGGATCAACAGCCGGTCGCCGTCTTCCAGCGCCAGGGGCGGCAGGGTGCTCGTGAGCGGATCGAGCTGCAACACGATGCGCCCGCTTGGCCGCTGGGCACGCAGTGCGCGCAAAAGCCGCGCGTTGGCGGTGTCGCGTGCTGTCGCGGAGGCGACCTCTTCGGCATTGGCGGCGCGCTGCGAGCTGACATTGCGAGCGAGGTCCGTCTCGAGGTCGCGCAGTGCGCGCTCGTAGTTCTGCTGCTGCGTCAGCCGCACACTCTCGCGGTTGAATTCGGTACCGAAGGGGTAGGCCTTGTCCGTCAGGCCACCCGCGGCCGCGAGCGCATCGGCGATCGAACTTTCTGGCGGCAGCACATAGTCGCCCGGGCGCGCGACTTCCCCTTCCACCCGCACCCGCTTGTTCTGCCGCTGCACCGGCAACAGCGCCTCGACCGCGCTGAAGGCCCGCAGCACGTCGCCGTTGGCCAGGCTGGCCGTGTTGGCGGCGGGCAGCGCGAGCTGCACGATGCGCACGGTCGCACGGTCGTCCAGGCGTTCGACCGACAGGCGCGAGCGATCGGCCACCGCGGAGAACCCGCCCGCCATGCGCAGCAGGTCGGCGACCGTTTCGCCCGGTTTCAATTCGAAGATCGCCGGCCGATTGACGCTGCCGATCAGCGCCACCTGCGTACCGACCGGGCCGACATGGATCACATCGTCGGCCTGCAGGGCCCGGTCGGCGCTGCGGTCGCCCCCAACCAGGAATTCGTAGAGATCGAAGCCGGCCAAGCGCTGGTTGCCGCGACGGATCTCGATGTTGCGGAAGCTGCCGGCGGCCGAGGGGCCACCTGCCTTCATCAACCCCTGCACCGCGGTGGCCAGGCTGTTGACGCTGTAGCTGCCCGGCTTGGCCACGAAGCCGGTGACGTAGATGCGCAGGCCGCGCAGCTGGCCGAGCGACACGCTGAGCTGGAAGTTGCGGAACACTTGGCCGACACGCTGGCTGATGCTGGCCGGCAGGTCGGCATAGCGCACGCCCGACACCAGCACCGGCCCGACGCGTGGAATGCTGATGCGCCCGGCACGGTCGACCATCAAGCGCAGGTCGGCATCGACCGAACCCCAGATCGTCAGCAGCAACTCGTCGCCCGGCTTGACGATGTAGTCGGGGGGGACCAGGGGCAGCGACTCGGCGGGCTCGAGGTCGTCGCTGGGGGTCATCAGTTCGGCGCCGAAGCGGCGCACCTCGACCGGCTCGGCCAGGCGCTGCACGAACGCTTCGAACTCTCCCAAGGGGGGCCGTTGCGGCAGCAGGAACTCGCCGTCGACCGGGCGCCGACCGCTCGTGCCGTCCCGGCGGGTCGGCCCGCCTTGGCGCGCGTCGAGCCCGTTGTCTGGCGTGGGCGCCGTGCGCGAGGGAGCCCGGCGATCCTGCGGCGTCAGGCGGATCGGGCCGCTGGGCGGCTCGGCCTGCGGATCCTGGGTCACCGCACTGTTGAAGGTGTTGGTCCCGTTTTGCTGCGCTGCTGCAGGCATCGGCAGAGCCCAGCAGAACACCAGCGCGAGGGCGGCGAGCTGTCGCATCGCAGTGCGGGTCGTCGTCGTGGCCGTGGAGTCGACGCGGGCGGTGCGCTGAAGCTTGCGTCGGGTGAGGGCGGCTTGGATCATGGGCAGTCGGGGGAACGGAACGCGGTGCAGCCGCAAAGGGGCGACGCACAGGTCGCGCGGCGCAAACGGCGCAAACGGCATCAACGACGCACAAGGCGCGGAAAGCGCCCGGCAGCGACGGCGCGCGATTCTAGCCGCCCGATCCCTGGGCCGATCCCGCACGGCTGGCTAAACTGCCGGCGATGCTGCTGCTCGTCCTGGCCTTCCTGGTCTCCTTCGCCGTGACGCTGTGCATCGTGCGCGCATTCAAGGGCCTGGGCCGGGTGGCGTCCGACCACGACCTGAGCGGTCCGCAGAAATTCCACGCACGTGCGGTGCCGCGGGTGGGCGGCATCGGCATCGTGGTGGGTGTGGCAGCCGCGGCGGCGCTGATGGCATGGCGCGATCCCGGCCAAGGCCGGTGGCTCGGTGCTTTCCTGCTCAGCGCGGTACCGGCGTTTTCGGCCGGGATTGCCGAAGACTTCACCAAGAACCAGAGCCCGCGGCGGCGCCTGTTCTTCACGCTGGTCTCCGCGGCGCTGGCGGGCTGGTTCGTCCATGCGCTGATCGAGCGCACCGACATTCCCGGCCTGGATGCGCTGGTGGCCACCACGTGGGGCGCGTTCCTGGTCACCGTTTTCGTGGTGGCTGGCGTGGCGAACGCCGTCAACATCATCGACGGCTTCAACGGCCTGGCCTCGATGTGCGTGGTGATCATGCTGTGCGGGCTGGCCTACGTGGCCTTTTCGGTCGGGGACACGCTGGTGGCGATGCTGGCGCTGGCCGGCATCGGCGCGATCCTGGGCTTTTTCGTCTTCAATTTTCCGGCCGGACTCATATTCCTGGGCGATGGTGGCGCGTACTTCCTCGGCTTCTACGTTGCCGAGCTGGCGATCCTGCTGCTGTACCGCAATCCCAGTGTCTCGCCGATGTTCCCTCTGCTGCTGTGCATCTACCCGGTGTTCGAGACGCTGTTCTCCATCTACCGTCGCAAGTGGTTGCGTGGGGTTCCGGTGGGCATGCCCGACGGTGCGCACCTGCACAGCCTGATCTACCGGCGCTTCCTGCGCTGGGCCGCCGGTGAGCGCAGCGCGCGCGAGCTCACGCGCCGCAACTCCATGACCTCGCCGTACCTGTGGATGCTGTGCTCGCTGTCGGTGGTGCCGGCCGTGCTGTGGTTCGACAGCACGGGCATCCAGGCGGTTT
>JAABTC010000143.1 GCA_011390055.1 Burkholderiales bacterium
TGTCCTTGATGGCAATCGGTGGCTGCGTGATCTCGCGCAACTCGCCGTCGACGCGAAAGCGCACCGACGAGTTGCGCTCGTAGGGCTCGATGTGGATGTCGCTGGCGCCGTCCTTTGCGGCCTGCGTGAGCAAGGCGTTCAGCATGCGGATGATCGGCGCGTCGTTGGCGGCTTCGAGCAGGTCTTCGACGGCCGGCAGGTCCTGCATCAGCCGGCCCAGGTCGACCGCGCTCTCGACCTCGCCGATCACGGTGGCCGCACTCGACTCGCCGCCGGCATAGGCCTTCGCAATGCGCTGACCCAGGCTGGGCGAGGCCTCGCGCTCGAAGCGCTGCACCTCGTAGACCCGCAGCACCTCCGAGAGCGCCGAGGGCGGCGTGTTGTCGCCGCTCCACAGCACGAGCTGCTGACCGTCGTCTTCGAGCAGGACGGTGTGGGCCTTGGCAAAGCCGTAGGGCAGGGGGTGGCGGGCGCCCATGATCGGACTACTTGGGCGTGGACGAAGGTTGCATCGGCACCGTCGGCGGTGCTGCCGCAGGCACCGGCTCCGGTGCGCGTTGCGGCGGCAACACCGGCGAATCGCCGACGGGCAGCAGCATGTGCGCCGGCGGCTGCGCATCCTTCTGCTGCGCGCGGATCATGTCGTAGCGGTCGAGCGAGAGCTTCGCCGCATCGTCGGCACTGCGCATCACCACCGGGCGCAGGAACACCATCAGGTTGGTGCGCCGCTTGGTGCGCGACTCGCTGCGGAACAGCGCGCCGACGTAGGGGATGTCGCCCAGCAACGGCACCTTGCTCTTGTTGTCCTCGAAGCGGTCTTCGATCAGCCCACCCAGCACCAGGATCGCGCCGTCGTCGACGATCACGTTCGACTCGATCGAGCGCTTGCTGGTGGTCGGGCCGGTGCCACCGGTGCCGGTGGCCTGCGCGATCACGTCCGAGCTTTCCTGGAAGATCTGCAGGCGCACCGTGCCGCCTTCGCCAATCTGCGGCTTGATGCGCAGCGTGATGCCGACATCCTTGCGCTCGACCGTCTGGAACGGGTTGGTGGTGCCGGTGCCGGTGCTGGTGAACTGGCCGGTGATGAAGGGCACGTTGCGGCCGACCACGATCTTGGCCTCTTCGTTGTCCACCGTGATCAGGTTCGGGGTCGACATGATGTTGGTGTTGCTCTGGCTCTGCAACAGGCGCGCGATGGCCGACAGGCCGTACAGGCCGTCGCCCAGGTTCTTCAGCACGCCGATGTTCAGGCCCTGCTGCAACGCGGCGAGCGCCGGTCCGGCCGTGGCCCGGCCGCCGGCCGCAGCGACCGACAGGTCGACGATCGAGTTCTCACCGAAGCTGGTGCCGCCGGCGATGATGTTGGAGTCGCCACGGCGGCCCGAGATACCCTGCCACTGGAAGCCGAAGTCGGCCACATTGTCGCCGCCGACCTCCACGATCAGGCTCTCGATGTAGACCTGGGCGCGGCGGGTGTCGAGTTGCTCGATCATCGCCCGCACCTGGCGGTACAGCGGCTCGGGGCCGGTGATGATGAGCGAGTTGGTCGATGGGTCGGCCTGGATGAAGCCGCCGGTGCTCGGCCCGGCGGAGGCCTGCACCGGTGCCGTCGCCGCGCTCGAAACGCCCGGCTGGCCGCCGCTGGCGACGCTGACCGGGTTGGCGCTCGGGCTGGCGCCGCCGAACGAGCTGGCAGCGCCCGTGGCGCCGCCGCTGCCCCCGCCGCCACCGAAGGCCGCGCGCAGCACGGTGGCGAGCTTGGCGGCATCGGCGTTCTTCAGGTGCACCACCCAGATCGATCCGCCCGGCCCGCCGCCCTGGGTCGGCAGGTCGAGCTTGGCGATGATCGAGCGCACCTGCGCCTGGCGCGCCGGGTTGGTGGCGCGCACGATCAGCGCATTGCTGCGTGCGTCGGCAATCACCGACACGGCCGAGCTGCCCTGCTGCGGCACCCCGGGCAAGGTGCTGGGGCCGCTGTCGGCCAGGCGCTGCACCAGCGGCGCCATGTCGGTGGCCAGGCCGTGCTTGAGCGGGATCACTTCGACGTCCGAACTCGCCGGCTGGTCCAGCGCGGCGATGATCTTGCCCAGCCGTGTCAGGTTGTCGGCATAGTCGGTGATGACCAGCGTGCTGCTGCCCGGGTTCGCGTTGATGGTGTTGTTCGGGCTGATCAGCGGCCGCAGCACCGCCACCAGGTTGTTCGGGTTCTCGTGGTTCAGGCGGAAGATCTGGGTGATGACCTGGTCGCCGCGCTGCTGTGTCGCACCGATCGACACGGTGCCGGCCTGCAGCTTCGCGTCGGCCTCGGGCACCACCTTCAGCAGGCCGGCGTTCTCGACGACCGTGAAGCCCAGCCCGCGCAGCGCCGCGAGGTAGTTGAGGTAGGCCTCGCGCACCGTCAGCGGGGTTTCGCTGTAGACCGTGATGTTGCCCTTCACGCGCGGGTCGACGATGAACTGGCGGTCGAGCATCGCACCCATCGCCCGGCTCACCGCTTCGATGTCGGCGTTGACGAAGTTCAGCGTCACCTGGCTGCCCGAGCGCAGCGCCGGGCTGTGTCCGGCGGGGCGGTTGGTGTTGCGGTTCGTCGCCGAGGGGGCCTGCGTCTGCGCTGCCAGCGGTGGTGCGAGCAGGCTGGCGGTGACCGCCGCGGCGATGAGCCGCAAGGCGATCGGTGGGGGAAATGTGTTCATGCTCATCCGATCGAGATCACGGAGCGCGCGCCCTGGCGCCGGCCGATGATGTTCAAGAGATTGTTCAAGGCGGTTTCGCTGCCTTCGGCAGCCTGGGCTTCGCCCCTGAAACGCAGCCCGGTGCCGACCCATTCGCCCTGCCCGGACAGGCGCAGGGCCCCTTCGACGGTGAGCAGCGACACGGTGGCCGCGGCGCCGCGTGCCGCATCGCCGCGCAGCACCAGGCGGTAGCTGCCGAGCGTGTCGAGCGTGGCCACGCGGGACGAAGCGTTGGCCACGTCGAGCGAAGCTTCGCCGCTGAATCGCACGCGGCCCTGCACCCATTCGACCGTCAGGCCGGGCGAGGTGAGCCGCAGGGTGCCGCCGAGCTGCAGCGTGTTCCAGGGGGTGCCCAGGCCGGCCAGCCAGGCCGTGGGCCACTGGCCCACGGTGTTGCTTTCCCCGGGCAGCAACTGCAGCGACATGCCACCGAAGCCGGGCTTGACGAGCGCGCGCACCTCGCCGCGCAGGCAGCAAGCCTGGCGCGCGCGCACCTCCAGCCCGAAGCCGCGCAGGCCCATCTGCCACTCGATGCGGCCGGGCAGCGCGCTCGCATCGCGGCTGCCGACGCCCCCGCTCAGCACGGGCAGAGCGCTGCCGTTCCAGATGCTGCCGCGTGCGTCGGTCAACAGCAGGCGCTGGCCGGTGCCCGACGCCACTGCGGCCGCCAGCCAGGCCGCAGGCGCGAAGACGACGAGCCCGATCAGCGCGCCGACCACCAGCCCCGCCCCCGACCAACGCCCGGCGGCATCGCGCGTGCGCTGCCAGGCCAGTTCGGCCAGGGTCGACTCGGCAAAGCCGGTGCGGGCGAAGCGTGCTTGCTGGCGCTCGCGGGCGCGCAGGGCCGCGGTCACGATGCTCACGTTTGCCCCTCGTCGCCCGGGTAGGCCGGCCGGGCCCGCGTGGAAGTGCGCGCCGACGTGAACGTCACTGCGTGCCTCCACTGGGCAAGGCCACCACGATGCTGCCGGTGTAACCCTGGGGGCCGCGCGTGAGGTTCGCTTCCAGTGGCCGGGCCCGCGCTGCGCTGCGCGCTTCGGCGAGCCAGTCGCGCAGCTGCTCGCCGTCGATGCCGGCGAGCAGGGTCAGGGTGGCCCGGTCGGCGCTGACCTGCAAGCGTGCCGCGGCGCCGAGTTCCTCGGTGGCCGCACGCAGCGCGGCAGCCGACTGGGCGTTGCCGAGCGACGGCAGGGCACGCAGCTCGCGCGTCTCGCCGGCCTGGCGCTGCATCTGCTGCAACTGGCTGTCGAGACGGTCGAGCTGGGCCGGGGCGGCGCGCGTGGTCCGCAAGGCCGGTGCCAGCGCCAGCATCCACAGCAACAGCAGGCCGAGCAACCAGGCCGCGATCACGATGCCGCGGCGCTCGCGCTCGCCCAG
This sequence comes from Burkholderiales bacterium, assembly GCA_011390055.1. GTDB lineage: Bacteria > Pseudomonadota > Gammaproteobacteria > Burkholderiales > Burkholderiaceae_C > CADEEN01. The sequence continues at coordinate 4,110 of JAABTC010000143.1, forward strand.
TGCACGCCAGCGCGCGCGCGCCGGTGCCAGCCAATTGGCGATGGCATCGGCGGCGCCGACGCGCTGGGCCAGGCGGGAGTTGGAGAAGCTTTTCATGCGCCGCGGGCCCGGGCGAGGCTGAGCACGCCGTTGGCGCTGCTCAACTCCCAACCGCTGGCGGCAAGCTGGGTGCGCATCGCCGCCACCTCCGTCTCGGCCCAACCACTGGCCGAGAAGCTGAGTTGGCTGTTCTCGAAGCGCAGGTTCTGCAAGGGTGGCTGGCCCGCAGGCCACACCGCAGCGATCGCGCCGAGCGCCGCTTCCAGATCGGCCTCACCGGGGCGGCCCGCGGCGCTGCGCAGGGCATCGGTTTCGCGCTGCATCTGCACCGGCGCGTCGAGGATCGCGCGCACCTGCGGATGCGTCGTGCGCAGCAGTTCGTTCATGGCCAGGCGGCGACCGTCGATCCCGCGTTGCTGGTGCCAGGCCCACAGGTTCAAGCCCAGCACCTGCGCAGCCACCAGCGCCACCAGACCCCAGCGCACGGGGCGCCAGCCGGGGCTGCGGAACTTGCGCCAGGCGCCGCGCACGGCGAGCGTGCCGCGGTGCTTGGCCGCCAGATCGAACTGGCGCAGGTTCCACAACGACCGCACCGCCTGCAGCATGCGCTGCTCGTCGGGCAGGACCATGACGTTGGTCCCCAGCCAGCGCTCGGCCGCGGCAGCGACGGCCGGGTGGGCGCTCCAGCGCGCGGGCTGGGCCGACCAGATCGGCAGCATCTGCCGGGCCAATGCACCCTGCACGCCAATGGCCGCCACCCCGCTGGCGTCGGACCAGGTGAGTTGCATCGACGCGGTGGCATCGACACCAAACGGGGCCCAGAAGTGGCCCAGCGGCGTGTCTTCGGGCCAGCTCAGCGGCACGGCCCGGTCGATCGGCGCGCCCAGCTTCTCGAAGCTGCGCAACTGGGCCGCGAACCAGGCTTTGTCGACCACGGCGACCCAGGCACTCTGGCCCGCAACCGCCCCGGGGGCCAGGGCCAGGTGCAGGGTGTCGGGTTCCTCGAGCAGCTGCTCTTCGAGCACGCCCGCCACCGCCGCGCGCAGGCGCGCCGCCGGCGCCTTGGGGACCGTGATGCGGTGCCAGCTGACGTCGGTGTCGGACAGCACCAGCACGGCGCTGTCGGCGCGCGGCAGCAAGCGAGCCGGCGCGCGCCCCTGCTGCGTGATGGCCACGCCGTCGGGGGTCAGCGCGAAGGCGAACTCCGCGGCATCGCCGTAGGGCGCGGGCGCGCGCACCGCCTCGGCGCCGCCTTGCAGGCGGCTGCGGGCGGGCAGCTGGATCACGAGGGTCGACATGGACGTTTGGGCAACGGGAACATGACCCGGGGCACCGGCCAAGCCGGCGTCGGACGCTGAATCAAGAACTTGCGGAGC
>JAABTC010000144.1 GCA_011390055.1 Burkholderiales bacterium
GCGGCTTCATGCGCCCGGAGTTGAACGAACATGCACTGCGCCACATGAAAGCTTCGTTGCCGGCGCATTGCGAGTCGGGCTATTCGACCAGCCGCACCTGCGAGATCGGCCTGTCGGAGCAGGCGAGTTTTCCGTACCAGTCGATCCTGTACCTGGTCGAGCGCTGCAGCCGGCCTGGCGGCGCTACCTGAGCGTCAGCAACCAGCTCAGCACATCGGCCTTTTCGCCGGGCGTGCATTCGCGGCCGACGAAGTCCTTGCAGTTCAGGCGGAACAGGTGGTCGGCGCGTGCGCGATCGGTGAAGCTCGCCGGATTGAAGGCGGGTGCCAAGGGGCGGATGGTCTTGCCGGTCAGGTCGTCCTTGCCGGCCTGGGTCGGCACGGCACCATGGCACGAGGCACAGCGCAGGCGAAGTTCGGTGCCGAAGTCGGTGTTGAACAAGCGCTGGCCGCGCTCGGGCGACGGCGCAACGCCGGCCTCCTTGCTGTAGGCGGCAAGCAGTTCGGCGGGGCTGCTGGCGTGACTCGGGGCGGCCAGGGCCACGCCCGCGACGGCCATCGACGCCAAAGCTCGGACAGGGTTCAGCAATGAATGTGTCATGGGCCTTCCTCGTGGTTCATCGGTCGATCAGGGCCTCGGCGACGAGCTCGGCCAGATCGCGCGACTGCGTCGCGCCGCCGGGCTGCGCCACCGCGAGGCCATCGGCCATCATCACCGCACAGTAGGGGCAGGCGGTGGCGATGGTCTGCGGTGCGGCAGCCAACGCTTGCTCGACGCGCAGCACGTTGATGCGCGTGCCGACGTTTTCTTCGAGCCACATGCGCCCGCCGCCGGCGCCACAGCACATCGCCTTCTCGCGCGTGAGCGCGAACTCGAGCGGCGCATCGCGGGTGAGGCGCGCCAGGATGGCGCGCGGCGCGTCGAACTCGCCGTTGTGGCGGCCGAGGTAGCAGGGGTCGTGGTAGATCACGCGCTCCAGACGGGGCTCCACGTGCAGACGGCCCTGCGCCAGCAGGTCGGCGATCAGTCGGGTGTGGTGGATCAATTCGTAGTGGCCGCCGAAGGCCGGGTACTCGTTCCTCAGCGAATTCAGCGCATGCGGATCGCAGGTGACGATCTTGGTCACACCCAGGTCGCCCAGCGTGGAAACCAGAGCCCCGGCGAGTTGCTGGAACAGCATCTCGTTGCCCAGCCGCCGGGCGCATTCACCGGTCGAGCCCTCGCGCGCTCCGAGCAGGCCGAGCTTGATACCGGCATGCTGCATCAGCCCCACGAAGGCGCGCGCGATCTTCTGGCCGCGCGGATCGAACGACATCGCGGAGCCGACGTAGAACAGGTAGTCGAGACCGGCGGCCTCGGCCGCGTGGCCCACCACCGGCAGGCCCAGGCCGCGGGCCCAGTCGCCCCGCTGTTCGGCCGGCAAGCCCCAGGGGTTGCCCTGCACCTCCCACGCTTCGAAGACCTTCTTCAGCGGGTGCGGGAATTCGCCGGCGATCATCACCTGGTGCTGGCGCATGCGAAAGAACTTGTCCAGGTGCTCGAGCTCGATCGGGCAGGCCGCCTCGCAATAGCCGCAGGTGGTGCAGGCCCACAAGGTGTCTGGGCTGATCACGGGGCCGACCAGGGGCGGCAATTCGTTCGTCGGGTCGCCGGTGGCGATCGTCTCTCGCTGCTCGAGCAGATGCGTCTTCAGGCTGTCGTTGACAGCCTTGAGCGACAGCGGCTTGCCGGTGAGGTGGGTCGGGCAGGCATCCTTGCAGCGGCCGCACTCGGTGCAGGTGAAGGCGTCCAAGCCGTCCTTCCAGCTCAAGTCGCGAGCGCTTCGAACGCCCGCCTGCATCTGGGCTTCGTCGGTGGCGGCCATCAGGCGCTCGAGATCCACCGTCGGGACACGGTTGGGCGCGCGGCCGCGGCGAAAGAACAAGGTCGGCAAGGCGGTGACGATGTGAAAGTGTTCGCCCGTGGGCAGCAGCACCAGGAAGGTCAGCACCAGCGCCATCTGGGTCCAGTACGACAGCGCGTAGCCCGCTTGCAGCGCCGGAGCGGACCAGCCCGACAGCGCGCGGGCGACCGCAGCGCCGGCGAAGGCAAAGTCGCGCTCGTGCGCGATGGCCGGCACCGCATCGGCCAGCAGCACGAAGCGAAAGCCGTCGAAGACGAGATCGCTGAGCATGATGGCCAGGATCAGCGACAACACGAGAATCGCCTCGCGGTTGCGTTCCAGGCGCGCCGGCCGTTGCACGAAGCGGCGGTAGAAGGCGTAGAGCACCGCGCCAATCACGGCCAGTTCGATCGCGTCCTTGAAGGCCGCGAAAGGTCCGCCGAATGCCGCCGGAAACGCCGCTGTCTCCCGGTAGCCGATGACGATCAGGTGCAGCTTGCGCAGCAGCAGGGCCATGAAGCCGAGGAAGATCACCGCATGCATCAGCCCGGCGCGCCACTCGCGCTCGATCATGCGCCGCTGCAGCATCCCGTTGACCAGCACCGTGCGCAGGCGCTGCCAGGGCTGGTCCCCTCGCGATTCGGGCTGCAAGGCCAGGACGATGCGCAGCTTGCGCCAGACCAGCAGCGCAAAACCGACAGCGGCCAGCAGCAAGGCCAGGCTGATGACGGCGGGGCCCATCGCCGGCCTCGTCAGTACCGCCCGTGCTGCTTGACGATGTAGTTCGTCAACTCCGACGCCTGCATCGACAGCCGCGTCTGGACCTGGTGCACCGTGTGAACGATGTTGCGCATCACCGCGTAGAGGATGCGCGGGTGGCCGTCGATCAGGCTTTCCAGGCCTTCGCGCTCGAGCACCAGCACGCGCACGTCGGTCTGCGCCACCAGCGAAGCGTAGCGCTCGGCGCCATCGAGGAAACCGAGCTCGTGCGCGAAATCACCGACGCGCAGGGTCGCGATCGTCACTTCGTCGGGCGTGCCTCGGTGCCGCACCACGCCGAGCGAGCCTTCGACGAGTTCGTAGAGGTGGTTGTCACTGTGACCCTCGGGCGCCAGCAGATCCTGGGCGCTGTACCGCGCCAGGCGCACGACGGTCGCCAGCACGGCGACCTGTTCCGGGCCGAGACTTTGCGCCAGACGCGACATGCGCAGGGCTTCGAGCAGGGCGGGATCGGTGGGTGTCATCGCAGCCTCGCAGGGGTCGACGCAGCAGCTTGCACAGCCGCCATGGCGCGCTAGGACGCTGCGTTGCTGCGAGTCTGGCCGGCTGCGTGGGCCGCGTCTTGCGCTGGGTCAAGCAAGGTCAGGGTCGCGTCGGCGCGTTTGACGAAGGCATCGACCATCGCGCGTGCGACCAGGTCCACCGCGGGCGCGGCCAAGCGGTCGAACAGGCCCTCGACGATTTCGAACTGGAGCCCGAAGCTGACCCTGCAGCCCTGGCCGCCGATCGGCGTGAAGGCCCAGGCGCCGCGGAAATGCTTGAACGGGCCTTCGACCAGTTGCACGTGCAGCCAGTCGGGCCGGCGCTTGGGGTTGCGGGTCTGGAAGCTGAATCGAAGGCGCAGGTAGCTGAATTCGAGGCGCGCGGCGACCCAACCGTCGCTGCGTTCGAGGATCGTCGCGCCGGTGCACCAGGGCAGGAAGAGCGGGTAGTGCTCGGCCGCTTCGATCAGGTCGAACATGTCGTGCACCGAGTAAGGCAGCAGCACCGAACGCTCGATTTCCACGGCCTGGCCTCCTGTACAGCGGACTCGGCGCATCACAGCGCGAAAAAGCAGGCAGCACCTTGCTTTGGATCAATCGCCGCCCGCGGGCCCGGGTGTGGAATCCGTGTGACACGACCACAGGCATTGCCCCGCCGACCTTCCATGTCACGCCGCCAGTATCGCGCCGCTCGTGCAGCCGCCCCGCCGCTGCCGTCCTTCGAAGTGCTCGACCAGACCCATCGCCAGATGCTGGAGATGCTGGCGCAGCTGACCCAGCTGGTCGATCGCTTGCAGGCCAGCGACATCGACGACAGCGCACGGCTGCTGGCCAACGAGATCTGCCAGTTCTTCGACGACACCGCGCAGGCACACCATGCGGCCGAAGAGCAGCTCGTGTTTCCGCGGCTGTTGGCTGGCGACGATGCCGAGCTGGTTCGGCATGTTCAGCGCCTGCAACAGGACCATGGCTGGCTCGAGGAAGACTGGCTCGAACTCGGCCCGCACCTGCGCGCCGTCGGCGAAGGCCAGGGCTGGTACGACATCGACGTGTTGCGCAGCGCGGTGACGGTGTTCGCGGATCTGTACCGTGAGCACATCGCCCTCGAGGAAACGATCGTCTATCCGGCCAGCCGCCGCATCGGCTGAGGCGGCACCCAACCTGTCACCGATCCGACACGTCTTCTTCGTAAGATTCGATGATCTTGGAACTGTGGCTGCGCTTGTACGCGCCGGGCCTCTCGATCATGCGAGTCGGAATCAATGGGATGGGCCGGATCGGCCGCTTGGCACTGCGCGCTGCAATGGGAGCCGCCGAGCGGCCTTTCGACGACCCGCGTGCTGCGAACCGCCTCGAGGTCGTCCATCTCAATGAACTCAAGGGTGGTGCTGCCGCCACGGCTCACCTGCTGGCCTTCGACAGTGTGCAGGGCCGATGGCGTGCCGACCTTGCGGCGGCTGGCGAAGACGCGGTCCGCGTCGACGGCCAGTCGCTGGGGTTCACGTCACACGCCACCGCGGGCGAGATCCCCTGGCGCGACCTGGGCGTGGACCTGGTGCTGGAATGCACCGGCAAGTTCCTCACGCCCGAGACGCTGCAGGACCACCTGGACCGCGGCGCGAAGCGCGTGATCGTGGCCGCGCCGGTGAAGGTCGGCCCGGTGTTGAACATCGTGGTGGGCGTCAACGAGCATCTCTACGACCGGGCCGTGCACCGCATCGTCACTGCCGCGTCTTGCACCACCAACTGCCTGGCGCCGGTGGTCAAGGTGGTGCACGAGGCGCTGGGCATCCGCCATGGCCAGATCACCACGATCCACGACCCGACCAACACCAACCTGATGGTCGATGCACCGCACAAGGACCTGCGCCGCGCCCGCAGCGCGATGCTCAGCCTGGCGCCCACCACCACCGGCAGCGCCACCGCCATCGCGCTCATCTACCCCGACCTGAAAGGCAAGCTCAACGGCCATGCGGTGCGCGCGCCGGTGCTCAACGCATCCCTCACCGACTGCGTGTTCGAACTGAAGCGCGAGACCACGGCCGAGGAGGTGAACCGCCTCTTCGCCGAGGCCGCGAGCGGCCCGCTGGCCGGCATCCTGGGCTACGAAGAGCGCCCGCTGGTCAGCGCGGACTACGCCCGCGACACGCGCAGCTCGATCGTGGACGCCCTCTCGACGATGGTCACCGACGGCACGATGCTCAAGGTCTACGCCTGGTACGACAACGAGATGGGCTATGCCTGCCGCATGGTCGACCTGGCTTGCCACCTGGACGCCCAGGGCCTCTGACCACCAGCCCTGGC
>JAABTC010000145.1 GCA_011390055.1 Burkholderiales bacterium
TGACGTTCGAGGAGAGCGCCGAAGACCTCGCGATCAACACCCGCTCGCTTGGCATCGACCTCGACGATCTGGCTGCACGCAACTTGCTGTCGATTGACTGCGTGCACCTGGAGCGTGCGGAGATCGAGGAAACCGGCGACTACCAACTCGACGGCCTCTTCATCCGCCTGGCCCACGCGGTCGAAACGGTCGGCGCGAAGCGGGTCGTGATCGACACCCTCGAGGCCTTGTTCGCCGGCCTGTCGAACGAGGCGGTGCTGCGTTCCGAACTGCGGCGGCTGTTCCGCTGGATCAAGGACCAGGGCCTCACCGCAGTGATCACCGGCGAAAGGGGCGACCGCACGTTGACCCGGCATGGGTTGGAAGAGTACGTGGCCGACTGCGTGATCGTGCTGGAGAACCGCGTGATCGACCAGTCGACCACGCGCAACGTGCGGGTGGTGAAGTACCGGGGCTCGACGCACGGCACCAACGAGTACCCCTTCATGATCGGCCCCAACGGCATTTCGGTGCTGCCGATCACCTCGTTGCAGCTCGACCATGCGGCGCCCACCGAGCGCATGAGCACCGGCGTTGCCGCGCTCGATGGCATGCTGGGCGGCGAAGGCGTGTTCCGCGGCAGCAGCATCCTGGTCTCGGGCTCGCCCGGCACCGGCAAGAGCAGCTTGGCCAGCCTGTTTGCGCATGCCGCCTGCCTGCGCGGTGAACGCTGCCTGCTGTTCGTCTACGAAGAGTCGCAAGCCCAGCTGCTGCGCAACATGCGCTCGATCGGTGTCGATCTGGCGCCCTGGCTGGCGCGCGGGCTGTTGCGGATCGAGGCCGCGCGTCCGACTCTGATGGGGCTCGAGCAGCACCTGGTGCACATGCATGAAGTGGTCGCTCAGCACCGGCCGGCGGTGGTGGTGGTGGACCCGATCAGCAACCTGACCTTCGACGAGAACGATCGCGCTTTGAAGCCGACGCTGATGCGCCTGATCGACTTCCTCAAGCGCGAGCAGATCACCGCGCTGTTCACGAATCTCAGTCACGACAGCGTGGCCAACCTGGCGCACACCCAGACCGGCGTGTCGTCGTTGATGGACACCTGGCTGCTGCTGTCGAACCTGGAATTCAACGCCGAACGCACGCGCACGCTGCAAGTCCTCAAGGCCCGTGGCATGGCCCATTCGAACCGCGTGCGCGAGTTCGCGTTCAGCGAACACGGCGTCGACCTGATCGACGTCTTCATGGTCGGCGAACGCGTGGTCACCGGGCGTGCCCGGCAGGTCCAGCAAAAGCTGGCTGCGCAGGTCGGTGGCCGAGCATGAAGCGCTGGCAACTTCGCCTCTACGTCGCGGGCCAGACGCCGAAGTCCCAGCAGGCGCTGGCCAACCTGCGTCGCCTGTGCGAGACGCACATGGCCGGCGAGTACGACATCGAGGTGGTCGACCTGCTGGTCAATCCGCAGCTGGCCGCGGGAGACCAGATCCTGGCCGTGCCGACCCTCGTGCGCAAGCTGCCCGCACCCATCAAGAAGATCATCGGTGATCTCTCCAACGACGAGCGTGTGCTGGTCGGCCTGGACGTGATACCGGTGCAGCTTGCCTAAGGCCCCGATGCATGCCGATGCGAAAGTCGTCCTCACGTTGTTCGTCATGGGCACAGGCCCACGCTCGGTGCGCGCGATCGTGAACGTGCGCAGCCTTTGCGAAAACGTGCTGCCAGGCACCTACCAGTTGGACGTGGTCGACATCGCCGCCGACCCGGCGCAGGCGCGTGCACATCAATTGCTCGCGGTGCCCACCCTGGTGCTGCCGGGCGGCGGGACGGCGCGACGCTTCGTCGGCGACATGTCCAACGACGCCCGGATCGTGGAAGCGCTGCAAGCGTTGCGCACGGAGCGAGCCACCGATGGCTGAAGCGGCGGACGACACGATGCTGCGGCGCCTGGCCGAAGAAAACGCGGCCCTGCGGCTGCGCCTGGCCGATGCCGAAGACACACTGCAGGCCCTGCGCAGCGGCGAGGTCGACGCCATCCTGGTGGGCGAGAACATCCACGTGCTCGAAGGCGCGGACACCGCGGCGAACCGTTTCCGCAGCGACGTGCTGGCGCAGATGGAGGATGCGGTGATCGTGCTCGACACCGAAGGTCACGTGGTCTACATCAATGCCGCCGGCGAGCGCCAGTACGGCGTGCCCGCGGCCGAGGCGCTGGGCCGGCCGCAGTCGGCGCTGTTCACCCAGGAGTGGGACAGCGATGCCGACGAGCGGGCGGCCCGGCGGGCGCTCAACCACGAGGGCTACTGGCGCGGCCGCTGCATCTACCGCACGCCCGCGGGCCGGCGCCTCCTCGTCGAGTGCAGCAACAGCCGCCTGCGCGATGCGCGCGGCAACCTGGCCGGGCTGTTGGTGGTGGCGCGCGATTTCTCCGTCCAGGCCGCCGCCGAGAGCGCCCTGGCCGCCAGCCGTGCCCGCCTGCAGTTCGCCCTTGAGTCGGCCCGGATCGGCGAGTGGGATCTGGACCTGGAGACCGACGCATCGACCCGCTCGCTGCGCCATGACATGTGCTTCGGCTACACCCGGCCGGTGTTGCGCTGGGGTCTGGCGACGTTCAAAGCCCATGTGCATCCGGCCGACCTCGTGCGGGTCGAGCAGACGCTCGGCGAGGCGCTCGACTCGCGCGCCGAAATGCACCTCGAGTGCCGCGTGATATGGCCCGACGGCAGCGTGCATTGGATCGAAGTGCATGCCACGGTCTTCCGCCAGGGCGGCACGGCGCGCAGCATGGCGGGCATCGTGGCCGACGTCAGCGAACGCAAGGTGGCCGAGGAGGCCCTGCGCGATGCCGACCGACGCAAGGATGTTTTCCTGGCCACGCTGGCGCACGAATTGCGCAACCCGATGGCACCGATCAGCAACTCGCTGGCCATCATGCGGCGCTCCGAAGACCCCGCGTTGCATGCGCAGGCCATGGCCACGATCGAGAAGCAGTTGGCCCATCTGGTGCGCCTGGTCGACGATCTGCTCGACGTGAGCCGCATCAGCCAGGGCAAGATGACACTGCGCGTGGCCCGCATCGACGTCAGCAGCGTGCTGCAAAGCGCCATCGACAGCGTGCAGCCGCGCATCGAGCATAAACAGCAGCGGCTCGAAGTGCAGTGGCCCGAAACGCCGATCGCCCTCGATGGCGACATGACGCGGCTGACCCAGGCCCTGAACAACGTGCTGGACAACGCGGCGAAATACACCCAGGTCGGCGGGCGCATCCAGCTGTCTGCGCGGCGCGAATTCGGCGAGGCGGTGATCAGCGTGCGCGACAACGGCGCCGGCATCCACCCGACGAACCTGGGCCAGGTGTTCGAGCTGTTCACGCAGGTCGGGCGCACGCAGGATCACTCGCAGGGGGGCATGGGCATCGGGCTGGCGCTCGTCAAGCGCCTGGTCGAGATGCACGGCGGCACGGTGCATGCGCGCAGCGCCGGCGAGGGCCGTGGCAGCACCGTGGTGCTGCGCCTGCCGTTGCCGGCGACACCCACCGATTCCCAGTCGATGCCGCTGGCGTCAGCGCCCGCGCCGGTGCCGCTGCAACAGCACGAACCCGCCCCGTGTCACGCCACCGCAGCCGCGGCATTGCCCGACCTTCCGCGTCAACCCTTGCCAGCCATGACCGCAACCAGCCAACTTTCTCCCACGGCGCGCCGACTCCGCGTGCTGGTCGTCGACGACAACGCCGACAGTGCCGACAGCCTGGCGATGCTGCTGCAGCTGATGGGCCACGAGTCGACGATCGCGCGCGACGGCGAGGCGGCGGTGGACCTGGCAGCCAGCTACCTGCCCGACGTGATCCTGATGGACATCGGATTGCCGGGCGTCGATGGCTACGAGGCGTCGCGTCGCATCCGCGCCCAGGCGCCGCAGCGCGACGTCCTGCTGGTCGCGTTGACCGGCTGGGGCCAGGCTGCCGACCGTGAGCGTTCGCGCCAGGCCGGGCTCGACCAGCACCTGGTCAAGCCGATCGATCCCGAGCACCTCGAAAGCTTGCTCGCCACTTTGTAGGCCGTTGCGCAGCCGCGCTAGCCAGGCTGCGACCACCCCTACCCGCAGGTATGTGCATTGCCTCGTGGGCCTGACATCCCCAGGAGCCGTCGTCGATGAACTTCACACTGAGCTTGCATCGCCCCCGCGCAGTCGCGTGCTTGACGCTGGCGGGCGCCGCCGTGCTGCTCGGCGCGTGCAGCGAATCGTCGAAGCTGCCCGACCGCGCCGACACCGGCGTCAACCCCACCCTGCCCACACCCACCACGACCGTGCTGCCCACCGTCAACATCGCGCCCGCGGTGGGTTGGGCCGCCGGGCAGACGCCGACCGCCGCGAGCGGACTGCAGGTGAAGGCCTTCGTCGCAGGGCTGGAGCACCCGCGCTGGCTGCACGTGCTGCCCAATGGCGACGTGCTGGTGGCGGAAACCAATGCACCGCCGCGCCCCGAGCAGGGTCGGGGGATCCGGGGCTTCGTGATGAAGCAGGTGATGAAACGCGCGGGAGCGGCCACACCCAGCGCCAACCGCATCACCTTGCTGCGCGATGCCGATAACAACGGCGAAGCCGAGACACGCAGCGTCTTCCTCGAGAGCCTGAATTCGCCGTTCGGCATGGCCCTCGTCGGCGACCGCTTGTACGTGGCGCACACCGACGCGGTCTGGGAGTACCCGTACGTCGAAGGCGCCTTGCGCATCGACGGCGCAGGGCGCAAGCTGACGGACCTTCCTGCCGGCCCTTTGAACCACCACTGGACCAAGGCCCTGATTGCCAGTCTGGATGGCACGAAGCTGTACGCCACGGTCGGCTCGAACAGCAACGTGGGTGAAAACGGCATGGCTGCGGAAGAAGGGCGGGCCGCGATCTGGGAGATCGACCGCGCCAGCGGCTCGATGCGCTTGTACGCCGGCGGCCTGCGCAACCCGAACGGCATGGCCTGGGACCCGGTGCGCAACACGTTGTGGACGGTGGTCAACGAACGCGACGAACTCGGCAGCGACCTGGTGCCCGACTACCTGACGTCGGTGAAGGACGGCGGCTTCTACGGCTGGCCGTACAGCTGGTACGGCAGCTATGTCGATGCGCGTGTCGAGCCGCCGCGCCCGGACCTGGTGGCCAGGGCCATCGTGCCGGACTACGCGCTCGGTGCGCACGTGGCCCCGCTCGGCCTGGTGGCCAGCAGCGGCGGGATGTTCCCGCTGCCCGGTGCAGCGGCTCGGCCCTCGGCGACGGGTTCGGTGGCGGTGGCGGCCTCCGCGGCCTCCGCTGCGCTAGCGGCCGCCTCCGAGCCGGTGCTGGCCGAAGCCGCCGCGTCGGCGGCCAGTGCGGCGGCGGATGCCGCGTTCGCTGCCGCGGCCGCGGCAGCGCGCCCCGGTGCCACATCGACGGCCGGTTTGGTCACGCTCGAT
>JAABTC010000146.1 GCA_011390055.1 Burkholderiales bacterium
CGACGCGCAGGATCTCGATGGAAGTGATACGACTCATGCGCGCAATCTCATCCCGTTCGGGCTGAGGTATCGAAGCCCTTCCTTCGATACCTCAGGACGGGTCGGAAATCCCCCATGGCGAACGGGCTTGCGGCACATCAGAAACCCATCGTGCGCGGCAGCCACAGTGCGATCGACGGGACGTAGGTCAGGACCACCAGGCTGCCGAGCAACGGTATGAGCCACGGCAGGATGGCCATCGTGGTGCGTTCGACGCTCAGCTTGGCCACGCGCGCCAGCACGAACAGCACCATGCCCATCGGCGGATGCAGCAGGCCGATCATCAGGTTCAGCACCATCACCAGGCCGAAGTGCACCGGGTCGACGCCGAGCTTGAGGCAGATCGGCAGCAGGATCGGCACCAGGATCGTGATCGCCGCCGTCGGCTCGAGGAAACAGCCGACGAAGAGCATCAGCAGGTTGGCCATCAACAGGAAGAGCCACGGTTCCTGGGTCACCGCCAGCACCCATTCGGCGATCTGCGCGGTGACGCCGGTGGCCGTCAACATCCAGCCGAAGATCGATGCGGCCGCGACGATGAACATCACGGTGGCCGTGGTTTCCACGGTGTCGAGGCTGACCTTGACGAACATCTTGAAGGTCATCGTCCGGTACCAGACCAGGCCGAGGAACAAGGCCCAGGCGCTGGCGGCGATGGCGCCTTCGGTGGGCGTGAACAGGCCCGTGGTCATGCCGCCGATCAGCAGCACCGGCGTCATGATCGGCAGCACCGCCTGGAAGCGGAAGACGCGGTCGAGCGCAAAGAGGGAGACGATGGCGCCGAAGACCACCGGCTGCGCCGGCAGGCCGAGCTTGGTGACCAGCGCCCAGGTGCCGAGCGGCCAGGCGATCACCAAGCCGAGTTCGAGCATCGCGCGGCCGAAGCGGCTGCTGGAGAACTTGATGTCGCCGCCCCAGCCGTTCTTGTGCGCGAAGTACGCCACCGTGACCATCATCAGCAGCGCCATCAACACGCCCGGCAGGATGCCGGCGAGGAACAGTGCGCCCACCGACACGTTGGCCATCATCGCGTAGATCACGAAGGGCAGGCTCGGCGGGATGATCGGCCCGAGCGTGGCCGAGGCCGCGGTCACGCCGACCGCGAATTCGAGGTCGTAGCCGTGGTCCTTCATGGCCTTGATCTCGACCGTTCCCAGGCCCGCCGCATCGGCGATGGCGGTGCCGCTCATGCCGGCGAAGATCACCGAGCCGACGACATTGACATGGCCCAGCCCGCCCTTCAACCAACCTACCAGTGCCAGCGCGAAGTTGTAGATCCGGTTGGTGACACCGGCGTTGTTCATCAGGTTGCCGGCCAGGATGAAGAACGGCACCGCCAGCAGCGGGAAGCTGTCGATGCCGCCGATCATGCGGTGGATCACCGTGAGCCCCGGCTGGTTGCCGCTGATCAGGATGTAGAGCAGCGACGACCCCGCCATCGCGATGGCCACCGGCAGGCCGCTGGCCATCAGGAAGAGGAAGATGATTTTTAGCATGAAGACTCTTCCGTTCGCCCTGAGGTATCGAAGGGCCTGGGTGAGAGGCTTCGATACACGCGCAGCGCGTACCCTGTCCTGAGGTACCGAAGGATCAGCCCGAACGGTGACGGAGGCCGGCTCATCGGTCGCTCATTTCGGATTCAGGCCGCTCGAGCACCGAATAGCCGCGCCGCCAATGCACCTTGGCGACCCAGACCGAGCGCAAAGTCATCACGGCGAAGCCGAACAGCACCACGCTGTAGACGATGTTCATCGGCAGGTCGACGATCGTCATTTGGTAGTTCCCCATCTTCACCATCATCTGCACCGTGTAGAACGTCATCGCGGCCAGGAAGGCGATGCGCGTCACGTCGACCGCGACCGCCAGCACGCGGCACAGCGGCGCGGGCAGCCAGCGGTACAGCAGGTCGACCTGGATGTGGTTGTTCTTGGCCACGCCGATGGATGCACCGACGAAGACCACGCCGATCAGCAGGTAGCGCGCGATCTCCTCGGTCCACGAGGCCGAGTCGTTGAGCGCGTAGCGGGTGAAGAACTGGGTGAACACGACGCCGGCCAGGGCCCAGAAGAGGGCCAGGGCGGCCCAGGCCTCGAAGGGCGTGTGCGACAAATCCACCACCTCGTCCGTGGCGTGGAATTCACCGTCATCGCCCATCACCTTCGGGCCGGCATCGATGTCCATGAATCTCCGGTCAGCTTGAGGTCTCGGAAAGGAAGCCACCCCGTTCGGGCTGAGGTATCGAAGCCCTTCGATACCTCAGGGCGAACGGGTGCAGGACACGGCTTTACTTGATCGCGACGATGCGGTCGTAGTCCTTCTTGTCGAAGCCCAGTGATTCCAGCGGCTTGTTCTTGAGCACTGCGTCGACAAAGCTCTGTCGGTTCACTTGATGAATCGTCACGCCCTTGCTCTTGAACTCGCTCATCAACTCGGCTTCGCGCTTCTTGATCTGCGCCGTGGCACGCGCCGCGGCCTCGAGCGCCACGTCTGTGAAGGTCTTCTTCTCAGCGTCGGTCAGTTTGGTCCAGACGTGCGGCGCGACCTGCGTCACGAGGCCATCGACGATGTGGCCGGTCAGCATGATGTGCTTGTTGACCTCGTAGAACTTCTTGGCTTCGATCGTCGGCAGCGGGTTCTCCTGCGCCTCGACGGTGCCGTTCTGCAGAGCCAGATAGACCTCGGCGAACGCGATCGGCGTTGCGTTGGCGCCGCAGGCTTCCGGCGTGTTGCGATAGATGGGCACGTCGGGCACGCGGATCTTCAGCCCCTTCATCGCCGCGCAGTCGAGGATGGGCTTGTTGGCCGTGGTGTGGCGGGCACCGTAATAGGTGTAGGACAGAATCTGAATGCCCGTCTTGTCGCGATAGCCGTCGGCAATTTCCTTGAATACTGGGCTCTTGGAATAGGCGACCAGGTGGTCGCCGTCGCGGAAGATGAAAGGGTAGTACGCGATGCCAATGCGCGGGTAGTTGCGCGCCGCGAAGCTCGGGCCGCTGATGATCATGTCGACCGTGCCGAGCTGCATGCCCTGGTTGATGTCGGTCTCCTTGCCGAGCGAGCTGGCCGGAAAGACCTGGATGTCGAACTTGCCGTTGGTGCGCTTCTTGATCTCCTCGGCGGCCCACACGCTTTCGGTGTGGTACGGCTCGCTGACCTCGTAGACGTGGGCCCACTTGAGCTTGGTCTGGGCCAGGGCGGCGGGGGCTGCGATGGCCAACACGGTGGTCGCCAGCAGGCTCTTCAACAACATGCGCTTCATGCTTCGTCTCCTGTCGTCAGTCGGGGGTCAGTGGGGGAAGGGGTGGGGGGTTCAAGCGGCCGGCACCGCGGGGGCGGCTTCGAGGCCGTGCGCCTGGCCGCGCCATCACCGGCGACCACGCTGCGGACACGAGCCCATTCTGTGGCACGGCCTTGTCCGCGCCCGGGCCCGCGCCTCATGGTTTTCCCGTGTCGCTCGCCGCTCAGCCGCGGCCCACGAAGGGCATCGCGCTGGCCATCACGGTCACGTTCAGGATGTTCGCGTCGAGCGGCAGGCGTGCCATCGTCAGGAAGGTCGAGACCACGCTGTCCATCGCCATGCGCGGCTCGGGCTTGACGCTGCCGTCGGCCTGCGGCACGCCGGCGACCATCTTCAGCGTCATGTCGGAAGCGACGTTGCCGATGTCGATCTGGCCGACCGCGATGTTGTACTTGCGGCCATCCAGCGCAGCGGTCTTGGTGATGCCGGTCACCGCATGCTTGGTCGAGGTGTAGGCGATCGAGTTGGGCCGCGGCGCATGGGCCGAGATCGAGCCGTTGTTGACGATGCGGCCGCCCTGCGGTGTCTGTGCCTTCATCATCCGGAAGGCCTGTTGCGTGCACAGGAAGGTGCCCGTGAGGTTGGCCGCCACCGAGGCCTGCCATTGCTCGAACGGCAGGTCTTCGAGCAGGGCGCTCATGCTCGAGACGCCGGCGTTGTTGAACAACAGGTCGAGGCGGCCGAACTGCTGCTGCACGGTCTGGAACAGCGCGGCGACCGAGGCCGGGTCGCCGACGTCGGTGGGCACCGCAATGCTGTGGGCGCCGCCTTCGCCGCAAGCCGCGATCGACGCCTGCAGCGCTTCGAGCCGGCGGCCGACGAAGGCCACGCGCCAGCCGTCGGCAACCAGCGCCTGCGCGCAAGCGCGGCCGATGCCGCTGCCGGCACCCGTGACGACGGCGCAGCGAAGGGAAGGTGTGCTCATGGGATGCAGTGCAAGTGACGGGGTGCGCTATCGTACGGTCACCACACAACTTTTCGCCGGAGCCGCGGTGCCGAACAAACCCGAGTTGCTGACGGTCGCCAAACTGGCGCCGTTCCTGATGCAGCCGCTGCAGCAGTCGTTCACGGTGCACGACCGGCTGCACGAGAACGCCGCCGAGAGCGCGGCCTTCGCCGCGGCGGCACCGCGCATCCGTGCCATCTGCGGCAGCGGGGAATCCAAGGTCAGCGCCGAGCTGATCGCGCGGCTGCCGGCGCTGGAAGTGATCTCGATCATGGGCGTGGGCTATGACGGCGTCGATGTGGCGGCGGCCAAGTCGCGCGGCGTGATGGTCGGGCACACGCCCGACGTGCTGAACGACGACGTGGCCGACCTGGCGCTGGCGCTGATGCTCAACATCGCGCGGCGCATCCCGCAGGCCGAGCGCCACGTGCGTGCCGGCAAGTGGCCCGAGGGGCCGATGCCGCTGGCGCGCAAGATGTCGGGCGCGCGGCTGGGCATCGTCGGCATGGGCCGCATCGGCCAGGCGATCGCGCAGCGGGCGCTGGCCTTTGGGATGACGGTGGCCTACACCGCACGCAGTGCCAAGCCGGCGCTGCCCTTTGCGTTCCACGCGACGCCGCGCGAGCTTGCGGCGGCCTCGGACTTCCTGGTCGTCATCACGCCCGGCGGCGCGGCGACGCGCAAGCTGATCGATGCCGAGGTGCTGCGCGCCCTCGGCCCCGAGGGCTACCTGATCAACGTGGCGCGCGGCTCGGTGGTCGACGAGACGGCGCTGATCGAGGCCCTGCGCAGCGGCGGCATCGCCGGTGCCGGCCTGGACGTGTTCGAGAACGAACCGCAGGTGCCCGAAGCGCTGCGCACGCTCGACAACGTGGTGGTCGTGCCGCACATCGGCAGCGCCACCGTGCAGACGCGCCACGCGATGGCGGCACGCGCACTGGCCAACCTGCAGGCGCACTTCGCTCGGCAGCCGTTGCCCAGCGCGGTGCCCGAGTGTCGTTGAGCCGAAAGGGCGATCCGATGAACGAAGCCACGCTGCCCACCTTCACCCGGGTGATCCTGGACACCGGTGCCGACGGCCGAGCCCACTGGCGCGAAGAGTCGATCGGCCTG
>JAABTC010000147.1 GCA_011390055.1 Burkholderiales bacterium
GCTGACGACGCGGTCCACGCCCATCACGAACACGCGCTCGCCCGCGACCAGCGGGGCGGTCGAGACACGCGAGTTCAGCCGCGCGCGCCATTTCGGCCCACTCGACGATCCGCGTTCGAGCACCACCAGTTCGTTGTCGCGCGTGACCACCGCGACAAAACGACCATCGCTGCCCACGGCTGCCGTCAGCCGGGCGCCGGCGCTGCCGCGCCACAGCTCGCGGCCGGTGCCTGCTTCCAGCGCCAGCACCGTGCCATCGGCCGCCGCGACCACGAACTCGCCGTCGCGCGACGTGACGATCAAGCCGGGCGCCGCGCCATCGATGCGCGAATTCCAGACCAGCCGCCCGGCGATCTGCGGCGTGATGCTTTCCAGCGGTGTCGGCTTGGGTTTGTCGCTGGAGCACGCACCGACCAGCAGCGCCACCAGGCATCCTGCGGCGAAGCGCGCTGCGCGCGGCCACCGCGTCATGGTGCGACTCCGGAGGCGGCCGCCGTCGTGCCGGCAGCGCGGCCCGGGCTGCCGCCGAGCGAGGTCAGCTTGGCCTCCACCAGACGGCGGTAGTCGAGCTTCTCGTCCATGCCCTGGTACGCCGCTTCGTACGACTTGCGAGCTTCCTCGCGCTTGCCCTGAGCGAGCAGCAGGTCGCCGCGGCGGTCGGCCACCAAGGCCGCGAAGCCCGGTGCGACCGCACCGCTGCCGACGGCATCGAGCTGGGCCTGGGCTGCGTCCCACTGTTTCTTGTCCAGCAGCAAGCCTGCGGCGCGCAGCCGCGCCACCGCACGCAGGCCCTCGTCGCTGCCGTTGTCGGCGGCCCAGGCCAGGCTGGCCAAGGCAGCGTCGAGCTGGCCCTTGTCGGCCTGCACCTTGGCGGCCAGCAGCGCGCCTTGCTGCGCATGAGCGGTGCGCGGATAGCGCTCCTTCAGATCGCCGAAGATGCGCGTGCTGCGCTCGAGGTCGGCAGCCTGGCTTGCGCGTTCGAGCTCGTCGAACATCGCGCTGGCTTTCACGCCCTGCTCGCGCTGCCACCAGTTCCAGCCGTTCCACGCGGCGAACGCGCCGAGCGCCAGGATCAGCGTCCACGTGATGAGGTTGCCGTACTGGTTCCAGAAGGCCTTGAGTTGATCGACTTGTTCCTGCTCTTGCAGGTCGAGATGGGTGGCCATGGGAAGGGTGGGTGCGTCGGCTGGCGAAAGAAGGATTATGAGGTGCGCAGTTCGCGTGCCCAGGTCGCCGCATCGGTCAGCGGCCGGGTGAACTGCGCCGGCGCCGGCGCGCCGCGCAGCGGCTTGACGGCCACCTCGCCGCGCGCCAACTCGTCCGCGCCGAAGATCAACGCGAACGCAGCGCCACTGGCGTCGGCGCGCTTGAACTGCGTCTTCATGCTGCCCCCGCCGGCGTTCATGACCACCGCCAGCCCCGCCGCGCGCAGCGCTTCGAGCACCGGCATCACCTGCACCAGCGCGTCGGGCTGGGGCACCAGCGCGTAGGCCGTGGGTGCAGCGAGCGGCGCGTGGATGCCGGCAGCTTCGAGCATCAACATCAGGCGCTCCAGGCCGAGGCCGAAGCCGATGGCCGGCGCGGGCTGGCCGCCGAGGGTTTCGATCAAACCGTCGTAGCGGCCGCCACCGCAGACCGTGCTCTGGGCCCCGAGCAGACCGCTCTTCCACTCGAACACGGTGCGGTTGTAGTAGTCCATGCCGCGCACCAGACGCGGGTTCACGGTGTAGGCCAAGCCGGCCGCGTCGAGCACTGCGCGCAGCGCATCGAAGTGGGCCAGCGAGTCCGCACCCAGGAACGCCATCAGCGTCGGCGCGCTCTCGATCACGCCGGCCAGCGCCGGGTTCTTGCTGTCCAGGATGCGCAGCGGGTTGCTGTGCAGGC
This sequence comes from Burkholderiales bacterium, assembly GCA_011390055.1. Lineage (GTDB taxonomy): Bacteria > Pseudomonadota > Gammaproteobacteria > Burkholderiales > Burkholderiaceae_C > CADEEN01. The sequence goes on from JAABTC010000147.1 coordinate 1,885, forward strand.
GACGCGCCGCTTCGGCATCGAGCTCGCTGGCATGCGCCTCGAAGTGTGCGACCAGCGCAGCGCGGTGCGCCTTGCGCTCTTCGGGCTGGCCCAGGCTGTTCAGTTCGAGCACGATGTGCTCGCCTTCGACCAGGCCGAGCTCGCGCCAGAACGCGCGCAGCATCAGGATCAGCTCGGCGTCCACATCCGGGCCGGCATGGCCGAGGGCCTCGACATCGAGCTGGTGGAACTGCCGCGAACGGCCCTTCTGCGGCCGTTCGTGGCGGAACATCGGGCCCAGCTGCCAGATCCGCAACGGACCGTTGTAGAGCGCGTTGTGCTCGACCATCGCGCGCACGATGCCGGCGGTGGCTTCGGGCCGAAGGCTCAGGCGGTCGCCGTTCATCGCGTCCTGCCACGAGAACATCTCTTTCTCGACGATGTCGGTGACTTCGCCGAGTCCGCGCACGAAGAGCGCGGTCGGCTCGACGATCGGCGTGCGCAGGTTGCGGTAGCCCCAGCGCTGCAGCAGATCGCGCGCCCTGCCCTCGACCCACTCCCATCCCGCAGCCTCGGCGGGCAGCAGATCGTTCATGCCTTTGACGGCCGTGATGCGTTCAACCATGATGTTTTTGCACCGCCGGGTGGGCGGTCAATGCGGGTCGGCGACAGCCGCGCCGAAGCGCTTCTCGATGTAGTTTTCGACCAGCTGATGGAACTCGGTCGCGATGCCCTCACCGCGCAGCGTCAGCGCTTTTTCGCCGTCGATGAAGACCGGTGCGGCCGGCGCTTCGCCAGTGCCCGGCAGGCTGATGCCGATGTCGGCGTGTTTGCTCTCGCCGGGGCCGTTGACGATGCAGCCCATCACCGCGACCTTGAGGTTCTCGACGCCGGGGTACTTCGCCTTCCACAGCGGCATCTGCGCGCGCAGGAAATCGTCGATCTGCTTGGCCAGCTCCTGGAAGGTGGTGCTGGTGGTGCGGCCGCAACCGGGGCACGCGGTGACGCTCGGGTTGAAGGTGCGCAGCCCGAGCGACTGCAGGATCTCGAGCGCCACCACGACCTCCTGCGTGCGCGCCTCGCCGGGCTGCGGCGTGAGGCTGACGCGGATGGTGTCGCCGATGCCTTCCTGCAGCAGCACCGCCAGCGCGGTGGCCGAGGCGACCGTGCCCTTGGTGCCCATGCCGGCTTCGGTGAGCCCGAGGTGCAGCGCATAGTCGCAGCGAGCGGCCAGTGCGCGGTAGACCGAGATCAGGTCCTGCACACCGCTGACCTTGCAGCTGATGATGATGTTGTCGGCATCCAGGCCGATGTCGCGCGCATCGGCGGCCGAGCGCAGGGCCGACGACACCAGCGCCTGGTACATCACCTGCTTGGCGTCCCACGGCTCGGCGCGCAGCGCGTTCTCGTCCATCATCGACGCGAGCAATTCCTGGTCGAGGCTGCCCCAGTTGACGCCGATGCGCACCACCTTGTTCCAACGCGCCGCGGCTTCGACCATCATGCCGAACTGGCGGTCGCGCTTGTCGCCCTTGCCGACATTGCCGGGGTTGATGCGGTACTTCGACAGCGCCTGCGCCATCGCCGGGAAGTCGGTCAACAGCCGGTGCCCGTTGTAGTGGAAGTCGCCGACCAGCGGCACGTCGATGCCCATCCGGTCGAGCTGCTCTCGGATGTGCGGCACAGCCTCGGCCGCCTCGGGCGTGTTGACGGTGATCCGCACCAGTTCCGAGCCGGCGATCGCCAACTCCTTGACCTGGATGGCCGTGCCGATGACGTCGACCGTGTCGGTGTTGGTCATCGACTGGACCCGCACCGGCGCGTCGCCGCCCACGGTGACCACGTGCGAGCCCCAGCTGACACGGGCCTGGCGCGTCGCACGGCGCTGCGGCTGTGCCGCCACGATCGGTGCTTGATCGGCAGGCAAGCCGACGTCCAGCAGGTCGGGAGAGCTCATGGCAACTGCAACCGGGCGACGTTGTCGCGCGTGTTGGGGCCAAGGTCAACGGCTGCGCCGCGGAAGCTGAGCTGGGTGGCTGCGGCGTTGCCGATGGTCAGCCGAAACGGCAGCACGCCTTCCACGGCCAGCGACTCTCCAGGCTGGACGCTGCGCGACAGAAGCACCGTGCCGCGCGCGTCCTGGACCTCGACCCACGACGCTGCACTGGCCTTCACCTGCAGCGCACTGCCGCCGGGGCCGGCCACCGCGCTGCTGGCGCGGGGGCCGGCCACCGAACCGGTCAAGGCTTCCGGGGGCAGGGCCTGCACCGAATCGATCAAAGCCGACGCAGCCGCCGCGACGGCCGACGCCGCGCTGCCGACCACCGCCGGCAAGGAGGGCACGCCGGTGGCATCGCCCGCTGGGGCCGGCGTGCCTGTCAAAGCGCCCGCGCCGGGTGCCGACGCCGGGGCCGACACCGGCGCACTGCCGCTGGCCCGCAGCGAGCTCGGCATGCCGGGCCACCAGGTCATCCAGTGTTCGGGCAGCAACGCGAGCACCAGGGCCGCCAGCAAGACCACCGCCGTCGCCCAGAACACCGGCTTGCGCAGGAGGCTGGACGCTCCCGGCTCGTGCCGCGTCGAGGCATCGCGGTAGCGCGCGTTGATGCCCTCGCCCAGGCGCGCCAGGCGCGGCAGGTCACCCGCCTGCGGCAGCTTGGCCAGTACCGGTCCGGCATCGATCTTCAGGGCCCGGCACACGGTCTGCGCCAAGGCGCGCGTGAAAGTCAGGTCGGGCAACTCGGCGTAGCGGTCGGCCTCCAGCGCCTCGAGCTTGCGCGGGGCCACCTTGATGGAAGCGGCGAGCGCGGCGATGTGCAGGCCGCGGCGCTCGCGCGCCTGGCGCAACATGGCGCCCGCACTGCCTTCGGCCGGCGCGGCGTCCAGCCCGGCCAGCCCGATCGGCGCCGTGTCGCGTGGCTCACTCATCCAGACGCCCCCGGTCGTAGGCCAGCGTCTCGGACGCTTGCGGAAAGCGGTTGCGCAACTGGCGGCCGTACTCGTCGACGCCATTGCGGTTGCCCATGCGGTTTTCGATGCGCAGTGCCAACCACAGGGTCTGCGCGTTGGAGAGGTCTTCACGCTGGTTGACGCGCCGGATGTAGAAGCGCGCGCGCTCGAAATCCTGCCGCCGGTACAACACTTCGGCCAGGTTGAGGGCGGTGGTCGGGTTCGAGGGGTCGAGCTCGTAGGCCCGGGTCAGGCGGCGCTCGGCGTCTTCGAGCCGGCCCGCACGGGCATGGCACACGCCCTGCGCCATCAGGCTGCGCTGGGCGTCCCGGTACTGAGGCAGCGCCAGGGCCTGCTCGAACAAGCGGTCGGCTTCGGCGTAGAGGCCGCGCTGGCACAGCGTCCAGCCGCGGTTGTGCATCGCATCGGCATCGCGCGGGTTGAGCTGCAGCGCGCGGATGAAGCTCTCGTCGGCCAAGGTCGGCTCGCCCATGCTCGCGTAGACCAGACCGCGCAGGTTGTAGGCCGCGCCGAGCTCCGGACGTGCCTGCAGCGCCA
>JAABTC010000148.1 GCA_011390055.1 Burkholderiales bacterium
CCTTGGCGTACCGGATCAGCGCCGGCACGCTGTCGACGCCGTACTTCTGCGCGTTGGCCGGGTTCATGACCAGCACGTTGGGCACCCCGGCGACGAGCGTCACGGGCACGAAGTCCTTGACGTGGTCGTAGGGCATCTTCGAGTACAGCGACGCGTTGATGGCATGCGTGCCGACCGTGCCCATCAGCAGCGTGTGGCCGTCGGGCGCGGCCCTGGCCACCTCGGCGGCGCCGTTGTTGCCGCCGGCACCGGGCTTGTTGTCGACGATGAAGGGCTGGCCGAAGGCCTGCTGCAGTTCGGGAGCCAGCGCACGGGCGAGGATGTCTGTGGTGCCGCCGGCGGCAAACGGCACGACGATGCGCACCGGCTTGCTCGGCCATGCGGGCGGTGTTTGTGCGCTGGCGCACAAAGGCAGCGCGAGCGCTGCTGCGGCGATCAGATGGCGGCGCAAGGTCATCGGGACTCCACGGTGTCAGTGTCGACGGCGCACAGTGTCGGCCATCGACCAAGACCTTGTTGTCGGGGCAAGCACGGTGGCGCTCGCCGCCACAAAGCCGCAGGCTCCCCGTCACAGAGTTTTCGGAGCGCACGATGCAACGCCGCCATTTCCTTGCTGCCGCCGCCGCCCCCTTTGCCGCGCAAGCGCAGCCTGCCGCCCCGACCGGCTCGGCCGCCGCCTGGCCGAGCCAGCCGGTCAAGCTGATGATCGCCTTCCCGGCCGGCGGGCCGACCGACCTCACGATGCGGGTGCTGGCCGAGAACGCTTCCAAGGCGCTCGGTCAGACGGTCGTCGTCGAGAACCGGCCAGGCGCCGGCGGCACGCTGCCGGCCCAGGCCCTGCAGCAGGCCCGGCCCGACGGCCACACGCTGGCGCAGATTCCGCTGGGCGTGTTCCGGCTGCCCTACACCACCAAGATCACCTGGGACCCGGTCAAGGACATCAGCTACATCCTCGGCATCACAGGTTATGCCTTCGGTGTCGTCGTGCCGAGCGACTCGGCGCTGCGCACCTGGACCCACTTCGTCGCCTGGGCCAAGGCCAACCCGGGCAAGCTGTCGTACGGCTCGACCGGCGTGTTGACCAGCCCGCACCTGACGATGGAAGACATCGCCCAACGCCTCGGCCTGGAGCTCAACCACATTCCCTACAAGGGCAGTGCCGACCTGATGCAGTCGCTGCTGGGCGGACAGCTGATGGCGGCGGCCGATTCGACCGGCTTCGCGCCGCACGTGGCCAGCGGCAAGTTGAGGGTGCTGTGCACCTGGGGCGAACAACGCCTGCCCAAGTTCCCCGACGTGCCGACGTTGAAGGAGCTTGGGTTGCCGATCGTGCAAGCCTCGCCGTACGGCCTCGGTGGCCCCAAGGGCATGGAGCCGGCCCTGGTGGCACGCATCCACGACGTCTTCCGTCGCGCGATGGGCGAGGCCAACCATGTCGAGGCCCTGGCCCGGTACGACCAGGCGCTGATGCCGATGAACCCGGCTGCCTACGCGCGCTTTGCCGAAGAGACGTTCCGGCGCGAAAAGGCCCTGGTGGACAAGCTGGGGCTGGGCAAACCGAGCTGACGGCCCAGACGATCCGGGCAAAAAAATCGGAGGGCGGGACGCGGACTGCAGTTGCTCGCTCTCATCGCTTCTGCAACGCCCGCCCTCCTTTGGACGTCAACAGGGTCCGAAACCGGGTGGGCTAGCCACGCTTGAAGAAGAAGCTGAGCTGGTGCGGCGCGCGCGCCGACTGCAGCACGCGTGTCGGGGCCGTCGACGTGGCCTTGACCGGCGCGGCCAGCGGGGTCAAGGGGGCGCTCTGGGTGTTGGGGGCCAACTGGATCGACATCTTTCTTCTCCCTCGTTCAGGTGCGGCTGCGCTGAAGCATCGGCGAGCCCGGCCAGAACCTGAGGGCCGCCACCGAAGGCCAGTTCTTCGAGGCTGCGGATGACAGCCGCAGCAGCGAAGACACGCCCCCATGGCAGCGCGGTGACACAGGGCGCAGACCGGGCCAGCGTGGACGCATCGAGGGAACTCCGAAAGTGGGCATCGCGGGGCGGCGCCACAGCCGGCGCGCGCATGCGGAACACGATGCAGCAAGCGTGCCGCGGGCGGCATCGCCCGCGGTGTGCGCGAGTTCACGGCTCGACCGCGCCGTGGCTGGCGCGTCGCGGCGGTTCCGGAACCGGGCGTTACAAGGGCGCCGGGCAGTGTCGGCCCGGCGTGCGCCTCAGGCGGCCGCCGGAACGTAGCCGCGCGGAATCGCGGCCAGCAGCTTCCGCGTGTACTCCTCGCGCGGCGCCTCCAGGATCTGGGCCACCGGCGCCTGCTCGACCACCACGCCGTCCTTCATCACCAGCACCTCGTCGCTGATGAAGCGAACGACGGCCAGGTCGTGGCTGATGAAGACATAGGCCAGGCCGAGTTCGTCCTGCAGGTCGCGCAGCAGGTTCAGCACCTGCGCCTGCACCGACACGTCGAGCGCGCTGACGGCCTCGTCGAGCACCAGCACCTCGGGGTCGAGCGTCAAGGCGCGTGCAATGGCGATGCGCTGGCGCTGGCCGCCGGAAAACTCGTGCGGGTACTTGCCGAAGGCGCTGGCGTCGAGCCCGACCTTGTCCAACAGCGTGCGGGCGCGCTGCTCGCGCTCGTCGGCCGACGCGCCTAGGCGGTGGATCGCCATCGGCTCGACCAGGGTCTGGCCGATCGTGAAGCGCGGGTTCAGGCTGGCGTACGGATTCTGGAAGACGATCTGGATGCGACGCCGCATGAGTTGGCGCTCGCTCGCATTCAACTTCAACAGATCCTTGCCGTCGAAGATCACTTCGCCGTGCGTCGGCTCGTGCAGGCGCAACAGGGTCAGGCCCATCGTGGTCTTGCCGGACCCCGATTCCCCGACCACACCGAGCGTGTGGCCGCGGCGCAGGTTGAAGTTCACGCCCTGCACGGCCTTGAACTCGCGCTTGCCGAAGAGGCCCTGCTTCAACCAGAAGCTCTTGGCCAGCGCGCGGACTTCGAGCACCACCGGCGCGTCGGGGTTCTTGGCCGCGGCTGGCGCGTGCGTGCCTTTGCCGGCGATGTGGTCGTCGATCACCCGCAGGCGTGCCGGGTTACCCTTCAAGCTCGGCCGGCAGGCGAGCAACGCCTGGGTGTAGGCGTCCTTCGGCGCGGCGAAGATCTCGGCCACGGGGCCCTGCTCGCGGATCACGCCGTGGCGCATCACCAGCACCTCGTCGGCGATCTCGCCCACGACGCCGAGGTCGTGGCTGATGAACAGCACGCTCATGCGGTGCTTGCGCTGGATTGCGGCGATCAACTCGAGGATCTGGCGCTGGATCGTCACGTCGAGCGCGGTGGTCGGCTCGTCGGCGATCAGCAGCTTGGGCTCGCAGGCCAGCGCCATGGCGATCATCACCCGCTGTTGCTGGCCGCCCGAGAGCTCGTGCGGATAGGCCGACAGCCGGCGCTTGGGCTCGGGCATGCCGACCTCGACCAGCAGCGCCTCGGCGCGCGCCAGCGCAGCTTTGCCCGACAAGCCCAGGTGCTTGACCAGCGGCTCGGTCAATTGGTCGCCGACCGTGAAGACCGGGTTCAGCGAGGTCATCGGGTCCTGGAACACACACGCGATCTCGCGCCCGCGCAGCTTCTGCAGCTCGTGCATCGGCGTGGTCAAGAGGTCCTTGCCCTGCCAGAGGATCTTGCCGCTGCGCTCGGCGTTGTCGGGCAGCAGGTTCAGGATCGACATCGCGGTGACGCTCTTGCCGGAGCCCGACTCGCCCACCAGCGCCATGGTGCGGTTCTCGGCGATGTCGAACGAGACGCCATTGACCGCAGGCGCCAATGACTTGGCACCGCGATCACCCATGCGAAATGACACGTTCAGGTCTTGAATCGAAAGCAACATCACTCGACCCCTCTGAGCTTCGGATCGAGGGCATCGCGCCAGGCGTCAGCCATCAACGAGAACGAGGTCACGAAAAGTGCCATGAAGACCGTGGCTGCCGCCAATTGCCACCACAGACCAAGGATCAGTTCGCTCTGCGCCTCCGCCAGCATGGTGCCCCAGCTGACTTGATCGACTGGCACACCCAGGCCCAGGTAAGAAAGGATGACCTCGGCCTTGATAAAACCGACCACAAGCAACGACATTCGCACCAGGATCACATGACTCACGTTGGGCAAAATATGACGGAACATCCGCGAGGAAGTGCTCGCGCCGATAGCCTCTGCGGCGCGCACGTACTCGCGCCCGGCGTGCTTCATGAACTCTGCTCGCACTTGTCGGTACACGCCTGCCCAACCCGTCAGTCCCAGGATCAACACCACCGTGCCGATGCCGCGGCCAAACACTGCCGCGAAGGCAAAGATCAACAGGATGTCGGGGATGGCGGTGAATACGTTGTAAAGCCACTCAAGAAAGTCGCCGATTTTTCGGCCGAAGAAACCAGCCAGCGCACCGAGCAAGGTCCCGATCAAAGTGGCTACCAGTGCCGCGAGAACGCCAACAAAAACCGAGACCTCGGTGCCCTTCAAGGCCTTGGAGAGCACATCACGACCGAGGCGGTCGCCCCCGAAAGGAAGAGTCTCCACGCGCACCGTCTCCGTCGTCTTCATCAGCGCCGCACGCTCAGCCCATTCCTTGTACCGCGGGGCCAGCGGGTCGATGTCAGACAGGTCGACGTTCGGCCCCTTGGGCACCTCAACCACGCTTTCGGCCTCGGCGGGGCGCGGGCCAAGGAAGGTCGGCGGTGCGTTCGGCACCCCCACCTCACGCTGCCACTGGCCGGCAACGATGCCTGTCGCCGACAAGGCAATCATGACCAGGAACGTCAGCACGATGTAGAGCGACACCATCCCAACACGGTCACCTTTGAAACGCCGCCATGCTGCTTGCCAGACGCCCTCGGAGTGCATTGCCGCCGACGCCACCGGGGACTTCATCAAGGCCGCGCTCACTTGAGAACGACCCGCGGATCGACGACCTTGTACAAGAGGTCGGTGGCAAGATTGATCAGCATCGTCAGCATCGCCAGGTAAACAGTCGCTGCTTGAATCACTGGATAGTCACCCCGGTTTACTGCCAGCAAAACCTCGCGACCCAAGCCGGGAATCGAGAAGAAGACTTCGATGAGGAATGAGCCGACAAAGATGCCCGGCAGCGCGTAGCCGACGTTGGTCAGGATTGGGATCATTGCGTTGCGCATCACATGCTTGAAGAGCACGGTTCGCTCCACCAGACCCTTGGCGCGCGCGGTACGCACGTAGTCTTGCCCGAGTTCATCGAGAAAGAAGCTACGGTATAGGCGTGTTTGCGGCGAAATGCCGACAAGCACGGCCAGCATCACCGGCAGCGGC
>JAABTC010000149.1 GCA_011390055.1 Burkholderiales bacterium
GATCTCAAATCGCGGATTGCGAACTTCAAGGTACCCAAGCGTGTCTTCGTCGAGCGCGAACTGCCGCGCAATGCCATGGGCAAGGTCCAGAAGAACCTGCTGCGCGAACAATTCAGGAGGCTGTACGCGTGAGGCGCGGCCGCGGGCGGGCGCGATGAGCGGTGACGCCGACGAGCGTTGCCCGCGTTGCGGCGGCAGCTTCCACTGTGGTGTCGACGATGCTGCGCCATGCCCTTGTGTGGCGTTGCCGTTGAGCGAAGCCACCCTGGCCGATCTGCGCGCGCGTTACGACGGCTGCCTGTGCCTGGGCTGCCTGCGCGAGCTCATCGCGGCCCAAGGCATCCGCCCCCACGCGCCGGTGCCGTGAAGCTGTGCTCGAGCACCCGACGGTGCCGAGACAGCGACAGCCGCTACAGGATCCCCAGCCGCCGGAACACGTCGGCCAACTTTTCGCCTTGCTGGAGCGACTCGCGCGACTGGTTTTCGCCCGAGACCTTTTCAAGCGCGCGGCGCACGACTTCCTGCTCCAGTTCGTGCGGAATGACGACCACGCCGTCGACATCGCCGAACACCAGATCACCGCGGCGCACGGTGACGCCGGCGCACATCACCGGCACGTCGCGCTCGACCATGCGCGCGCGGCCTTTCGTGTCCAGCGGCCCGATGCCGCCGCAGAACACCGGGAAACGCATCTCGCGGATCTGCTTCACATCGCGCACGAGGCCATCGGTCACGCAGCCGGCTGCGCGCCGCGCCGCGCTGGCGGTGGAGAGCAGTTCACCCCATGGGGCGATGCGCTCGGTCGGGCCGTCGCACGCCAGCACGACGACGTCGCCGGGGGCGAGGTCGTCGACCAGCGCAATCTCCACCTCGTAGGGGTTCTCGCCCGCGGCGGGCGGTGCGTACACCGGCATGTACAGGCCGGTGCGCGCGCGGCCGATGAGTTGCAGCGCGTCGTCCAGCGGGCGCATGAAGGGCTTCATCGCCTGCTGCATCAGTCCCAGGCTGTCGAGCGTGTCGGAAAGCACCGCCGCATTCAGCGGCGCAAGCGTGTTCGGATGGATGGTCATGGTTAACTCCCGGCGCGCGGCGTAAGGTCAAGGGGCGAACGAGCCGTCGCCTCGGTCTGCCGTTCATTTGGCAGCAAGAGCACGGCCATCGATGTGCACAGCGCGACGATGGCCATGGCGACGAGCAAGGTCGAGAATCCGCCGGCTTTGACCACCGGTCCGAGCAACCAGACCGCGCCCGAGCTGATGCTGAACGAAACGGCCAGGCGCATGCCGGCCACGCGCGAACGCATGCGGTCATCGACATAACGCACGATCATCGCGTCGGTGAACGGGATCGCGCCAAAGATCAGCACCATGGCCAGCGTGAGCAAGGCATAGAAGGGCCAGCCACTCGAATGCGCGGCCAGCCACAGCACCGGTGCCTGCGCCAGGGCGATACCCAGGTACAGCGGCTTGAGCGGGTAGCGGTCGATCAGCCGTCCGACGATCACCTGCGCGAACGAGGCGACGGCGTAGATGCCGGCGAGCAACACACCGAGCGTCGCCGGTTCGTCGACGAGCCCACGCAGCCGCTCGGCGATCAACGGACCGTTGCCGTTGGTCGTGAAGTTGAAGAGCAGGCTGCCGGTCACGGCGGCCGCCGTCATCACGAAGAAGGCGCGCGCAACCAGGCCGCGCGGCAGCGCGACGGCGGCCTGTCGGGCGCGCCGGGCCGGCGCTTCCGTCTCGCGGGCGGTCACGCGCGCGAACACCGCACCGCAGGCGATGCTGAACAGTCCGGGGACGATGAAGGCGGCGCGCCAGCCGAAGGCGTCGACCAGCAGGCCGGTCACGAGCGCAGCTGCGGCCACACCGAGGTTGCCGGCCAGCCCGTTGATGCCGATCGTCGCGCCCGGATGGCGCGCAGCCTGCACCAGCATCGGGATGCCGACCGGGTGGTAGATCGACGCGAAGACGCCGATCAACGTCAGTGCGGCGCCGAGTTGCCAGACGCTCTGCGTGGTTGCGGCCAGCAACGACGCCGCACCGATGCCGAAGAAGAACACCAGCATCATCGGGCGTCGGCCCCACAGATCGCCCAGGCGCCCGGCGGGCAGCGCGCCGAGGCCGAACAGGAAGAACATGCCGACGCCGAACGGCATCAGGTCTTCCCATCGATCGAAACCGAAGGCGACCGCGATCTTGGCCACCGCTGCCGCGAAGATCAGCAGGAAGAGGTGGTCCAGTGCATGGGCCAGGTTGAGCAGGAGGGCGGTGGGTCGTGACACCACGGTTTGCCGTCGATCACGCCTCGCGTCAGACGTCGAAGAACACCGTCTCTTCGGCCGGCGTCGGCCCTTGCACTCGCACGTCGAAACGGTAGACCAGCGCACCGTCTCGTTCTTCGAGCTGCGCGATCAGCGTCGGCCGGCGCACCTCCCACTCGATGCCCTGCAGCACGCCGTCTTCGGCATTGGCCGCGGCCTCGTCGCCAAAGTACACCCGCGTGTGCAGGCCCAGGTTGATGCCGCGCGCGAACAGGATCATCGCGATGTGCGGTGCCTGTAGCTTGCCGTCGGGGCCAGGCACGCGCCCTGGCTTGACGGTTTCGAAGCGGTAGCGGCCGGTCTTGAAGTCGGCGCCGGTGCGACCCCAGCCGCGCCAGGACGACGGCGCAGGGTCGGCCGGGTGGGCGTAGTGGCCGCTGGCGTCGGCCTGCCAGATCTCGATCAGCACGTCGCGCATCGGCGTGCCGGAGCCGTCGAAGACCGTGCCTTCAAGCACGATGCGCTGGCCCGGCGTCGCGCCGTCGGTCAGCACGTTGCCGAAGTTCTTCTCGAAGATCTGGAAGCCGGCTTGCTCCGGCGCCAGGCCGATGTGCACGTAGGGGCCGCCGGTCTGCGACGCGGTTTCGTCGAGCTGCAGGGGGGGAGAGGGTTGTTGAGACATCAGCGGCCCTCGAACCAAGTCTGGCGCTGCCCGCGCAGCACGATGTCGAAGCGGTAGCAGCGCGCATCGAGCTCGACGAAATTGCCCCTGTCCTGCAGCGCGATCAGGCCGCGGATCTGCGCCTCGGTGGGCACCGTGCGCAGGATCGGACAGCTCGCAATCAACGGGTCGCCTTCGAAGTACAGCTGCGTGATGAGGCGCTGGGCCCAGCCAGTGCCGCTGATTGCATAGTGGATGTGCGCGGGCCGCCACTCGTTGATGCGGTTGCGCCACGGGTAGGGCCCGGGCTTGATGGTGCGAAAGCGGTAGTGCCCGTCGGCGTCGGTCAGCATGCGGCCGCAGCCGCCAAAGTTCGGGTCGAGCGCGCCGATGTAGCTGTCTTTCGGATGCCGGTAGCGGCCGCTGGCATTGGCTTGCCACACTTCCACCAGCGCGTTCTTCACCGGGCGGCCGAAGCTGTCGCGCACGAAGCCATGCATCACGATGCGTTCACCGATCGGCAGGCCGCCGTCCTTGGCGAAATTCAGGATCAGGTCGTCGTCGAGAGGCCCGAGCTCGCTGGCCGAAAACAGCGGCGCGCTGACCTCCGTCAGGCCGTGCTTCAACGAAATGAGTGCGTTGCGCGGCGAGCGCAGCACGCTGGTCTTGTACCCTGGCGACAATGCCGGCGCATGCAGGCTTGGGTCGCGCATGTCGTAGGGTGCGGCAGGGTGCGGTTGGACTGGCATCGGCACAGGGATTCAGGCAAAGATCTGCACTCTAGGCGCCCGCGCCCGGTGCGGCAAGCGCGCAGCGCGGCGGCGGGTCATCCAGCGCACGCGTGACGCGTCGAAGGCATGCGCCCATGCCGATGGGACAATGCCGGCGATGCCCGACTCGATCACCCTGACCCGCCCCGACGACTGGCACCTGCACCTGCGCGACGGCGCGGGCATGGCCGCGGTGTTGCCGGCCACCGCGCGACAGTTCGCGCGCGCCATCGTGATGCCCAACCTCAAGCCGCCGGTCACCACCGCGGCGTTGGCCGTGGCCTACCGCGAGCGCATCCTGGCCGCGCTGCCGCCCGGCTTGCGCTTCGAGCCGCTGATGACGCTCTACCTGACCGACCGCCTGCCGCCTGCCGAGATCGCACTGGCGAAGGCGGCCGGCGTGGTGGCCGTCAAGCTCTACCCGGCTGGCGCCACCACGAACAGCGATGCCGGCGTGACCGATCTGCGCGCGGCGTACCCGACCCTCGAGGCGATGCAGCGCGCCGGCCTGCTGCTGCTGGTCCACGGCGAAGTGACCGACGCGGACATCGATGTCTTCGACCGCGAGGCGGTTTTCATCGAGCGTGTGATGCAGCCGCTGAGGCGCGACTTCCCGGAACTCAAGGTGGTGTTCGAGCACATCACGACGCGGGAGGCTGCGCAGTACGTGGCGGCCAGCGATGCGTTTACCGCCGCCACGATCACCGCGCACCACCTGCTCTACAACCGCAACGCGATCTTCACCGGCGGGCTGCGCCCGCATTACTACTGCCTGCCGGTGTTGAAGCGCGAAGTGCACCGCCAGGCCCTGGTGGCCGCGGCCACCGGCCGGCTCGGCGACGCACGCAAATTCTTTCTGGGCACCGACAGCGCACCGCATGCCGCGGTGCTGAAGGAGGCCTCGGTGTGCGGCGCGGGCTGCTACACCGCGCCGGCCGCGCTCGAGCTGTACGCGGAAGCGTTCGAAGCGGCCGGCGCACTTGAGGCGCTGGAAGGTTTTGCCAGCTTCCACGGCCCCGACTTCTACGGCCTGCCGCGCAACAACGACCACGTCACGCTGGTCCGCCAGGCTTGGCAACTCCCCGAGAGCCTGCCGTTCGGCGAGGCCACCCTCAAGCCGCTGCGCGGCGGCGACACCCTGAACTGGAAACTTCAATGACGAGCGAACGCGTGATGCTGCTGATCGATGCCGACAACGTTTCGGCCGATGTCGTCGAGCAGGCCGTGGCCTGGGTCGGCAAGCACTTCGGCGGGCCGCACGTGCGGCGCGCCTACTGCACGGCTGAATGTGCGCTGAAGGACCAGGCCCTGTTCAAGCGTCTGTCCATCCGACCCATGGTCAACCTTGCGGCAGGCAAGAATTCCACCGACATCGCGCTGGCGGTCGACGCCATCGACCTGACGCTCTCGGAGCGCCCGTCGGTGGTGGTCATCGCTTCGTCCGACAGCGACTTCGCCCCGCTCGTCTCGCGCCTGCGCGAGAAGGGCTGCCGGGTGGTCGGCATCGGCCAGGAAGGCAAGACCGGCGAGGAAACCAAGGGTGTCTACGACGACTACGAGGTCCTGACGCACAAGCCGCGCAGCAGCGCCACCACCGCGACCAAGGCCCCGGCCAAGCGCCCCGCGGTCAAGCGGGCGGCCTCGACCCGG
>JAABTC010000150.1 GCA_011390055.1 Burkholderiales bacterium
CGCAACATCCGCGTCGGCCTGTTCAACCTGATCCGCAAGAGCCCCGACGTCTCGATCGGCGGCATCAAGGTCCTGAAATACAGCGCCTTCCTGCGCGAGATCGTGGTCCCCACCAACTTCAACATCGTCAGCATCAAGCCGCTGCGCGGTTCGGGCCTGATCGTCTGCGACCCGACGCTGGTGTTCGCCGTGATCGACGCACTGTTCGGCGGCACCGGCAAGCACCACACGCGCATCGAGGGGCGCGACTTCAGCCCGACCGAGCAGCGCGTGATCGGCCGCGTGGTCGAAGTCATCTGCGCCGAGTTCGGCAAGGCCTGGCAGGGCATCTACCCGATCGAGCTGGCCTACCAGCGCTCGGAGATGCAGCCGCAGTTCGCGACGATCGCCACGCCGAGCGAGATCGTGGTGGCCACCAGCTTCACGCTGGACATCGGCGAAGCCTCCGGCACGGTGCATTTCTGCATCCCCTACTCGACGCTCGAGCCGATCCGCGACGTGCTGTTCAGCACCGTGCAAGGCGATTCGAGCGAGCCCGACAAGCGCTGGGTCAACCTGATGAAAAGCCAGATCCAGGCCGCCGAGGTGGAGCTGGTGGCCGAACTCGCCACCGCCCCGGCCACCGTCGAGCAGCTGCTGGCCTTCAAACCCGGCGACTTCATCGAGCTCGACCTCGACCCGGCGATCCAGGCCAAGGTCGACGGCGTGCCGGTGCTCGACTGCCACTACGGAACGGCCAACGGCCGCTATGCCATCAAGGTCGATGGCCTGATCAACAGCTCGCAAGCGAGCTGGCTGGGAGCAGCGAATGCCGCCTGACACGAACACCGAAGCCGACAGCGGCGCCGACGCGATGGCGGCCGAATGGGCCGCCGCGCTCGAGGAATCCAAGGGCGCTCCGGCCAGCGAGGTGGCCACCGCCGTCGAGCAGGCCACGCCAGCGTCCTTTGCCAACCTCGCCAGCAGCGCCGGGCCGCTTGCTGCCGCGGCGGCCGGCAACGATCTGAGCATGATCCTGGACATCCCCGTGCAGCTGACGGTGGAGCTGGGCCGCACGCGGATCGCGATCAAGCACATCCTGCAGCTTGCCCAAGGCTCGGTGGTCGAGCTCGAGACGATGGCAGGCGAGCCGATGGACGTGCTCGTCAACGGCTACCTGATCGCGCAGGGCGAGGTGGTGGTGGTCAATGACAAGTTCGGCATCCGCCTGACCGACATCGTGACCCCCAGCGAGCGCATGCGCCGCCTGAGCAAATCATGACGGTGGCGGTGTGAGCACCAGCGCATTGCTGTCCTCGCTGTTCTGGTTCGTCGCCGTCCTGGCGCTGATCCCGCTGGCGTTGTGGCTGCTCAAGCGCACGCCCGCCGGAGGTGCGCAAGTGCCGGGCCTGATGCGCAGCATCGCGGTGCTGCCGCTGGCGCCGAACCAGCGCCTGGTGACGGTCGAGGTGGGTCGCGGCGAAGCACGGCGCTGGCTGGTGCTGGGCGTGAGCGCGCAGTCGATCACCACGCTGCACGAGATGGCGCCGCAGGACGACGGGCCGGCCGCCGCGACGCCGGCCTCGCCGTTCGCGCAACTGATGACGCGGCTGCGGCCGGCCGAGCCCGAGCGGCGCGATCCCGATGCGCTCTGATTTCGCCGGCCGCTTCTTTCGCCGCTCCGGCCGGGTCGCGCGAGGCCTCGCGTTGTCGATGTTGTCGGCGCTGCCTGCAGTGGCTTGGGCCCAGCAGGCCGGCGGCGCCAGCCTGCCCCTTGTGGTGGCGCAAGGCGCGGCCGGCACCAGCTACTCGGTGCCGATCCAGACGCTGCTGTTCTTCACCGCGCTGTCGTTCCTGCCGGCGCTGCTGCTGATGATGACCGGCTTCACGCGCATCGTGATCGTGCTCGGCCTGCTGCGCCAGGCCCTGGGCACCCAGGCCGCGCCGCCCAACCAGGTGATCATCGGCCTGTCCCTCTTCCTGACCTTCTTCGTGATGGGCCCGACCTTCGACAAGGTCTAGGCCGAGGCCTACCAGCCCTTCTCTGAAAACCGCATCGCATTCGACGAAGCCCTCAAACGCGGCGAGGTGCCGATGCGCGCTTTCATGCTGAAGCAGACGCGCCAGTCCGACGTCCAGCTCTTCGCCAAGCTGGCCAAGCTGCCGCCCGACAGCAACGGAGACATTCGGGGCGACGCCGTCCCGTTCAAGGTGCTGGTGCCGGCCTTCGTGACCAGCGAGCTGAAGAGCGCGTTCCAGATCGGCTTCATGATCTTCATCCCCTTCCTGGTCATCGACATGGTGGTGGCCAGCGTGCTGATGTCGCTGGGCATGATGATGCTGAGCCCGGTGCTCGTCGCCCTGCCCTTCAAGCTGATGCTGTTCGTGCTGGCCGACGGCTGGAACCTGCTGCTCGGCTCGCTCGCCGCTTCGTTCGCCCAGTAGGAGACCACCCCGTGGACGCCCAGCAAGTCTTCACCGCCGGTCAGCAGGGGTTGTACCTGCTCTTGCTCGTCTCGGCGCCGCTGCTGCTGGCGGTGCTGGTGGTCGGCCTGGTGGTGAGCGTGTTCCAGGCCGCGACGCAGATCAACGAAGCCACGCTGTCGTTCGTGCCGAAGATCGTGGCCGCCGTCGCCGTGCTGGCCTTCGCCGGCCCGTGGATGATGACCACGCTGGTCGAGTACCTGCAAAGAACCTTGCAATCCATCCCCGGCGCCGTGGGCTGACCGGCGACCCCGGCGCTGGACCGATGCTGACCTTCACCGAAGCCCAGCTCACCGCCTGGCTCGCCCCGCTGTTCTGGCCGTTCGTGCGCGTGCTGGCGCTGTTCTCCGCGCTGCCGGTGCTGGGCCAGCGTTCGGTGCCGGCGCGGGTGCGCGTGGGCCTGGCGCTGCTGATCGTGGTGGCCGCACAGCCGTCGCTGCCGCCGATGCCCGAGGTGCCGCTCGACTCGGCGTTGGCGTTCCTGCTGGTGGTGCAGAACCTGCTCATCGGGCTGACGCTGGGCTTCGCGGTGCGCCTGGTCTTCGCGGCGGTCGAGTTCGCCGGCGAGCTCGTCGGGCTGCAGATGGGCTTGAACTATGCGGGCTTCTTCGACCCCGCCAGCGGCGGCCAGGTCACCGCCACCGGACGCTTCTTCGGCACGCTGGTGGGCCTGTTGTTCATCGTCATCAACGGCCATCTGCTGGTGGTCGCTGCGGTGGTGCAGAGCTTTCGCGCCTTCCCCGTGGCGCCCGAGCCCTTCGCCTTCCTGCGTGCGCTGCAACCGCAGGTGTGGGGCAGCGAGGTCTTCGCACTCGGCCTGTGGATCGCGCTGCCGATCGTGGCCATGCTGCTGTTCGTCAACCTGGTGCTCGGCGTGATCTCGCGCGTCGCGCCGCAGATGAATGTCTTCGCCATCGGTTTTCCGATGACGCTCGGCGTCGGCCTGCTGGGCATGCTGTTCACGTTGCCGATGATGGAAATGCCGTTCACGCTGGCGCTCGAACGCATGCTGTCGCGCTTCCAGTAGCCCCAGACAGATCGGCAGCTCGGCAGGCCGACCAGAGATGGGGGTGGGAAACCCACCACTTCCAGACTTCGTCGCGGGCTGCGCGCCGAACAATCCGCCGATGCAGTACCTCCAACGTCTGGCCCGTGGCGTCACCGCGCTGCCCGCCACCATCGCCGTCGTGGGCGCCTTGGTCAGCATGGCGATCGCCGGCTGGTTGCACGTGCAGGCGCAACTCGAAGCCAAAAGCCGCTTCGAGCGTGGCGTGGCCGCCATCGAGACCGAGATCCAACGCCGCTTCCAGACGCCTCTGTACGGCCTGCGCGGCGCGGCAGGCTTGTACTCGGCGCTGCCGAACGTCAGCAGCGCGGCCTTCCGGGAATGGGTCGAATCGCGCGATCTGGTGCGTGAATTTCCGGGCGTGCGCGGGTTCGGGTTCATCCAGCGGGTGGAGGCCGATGCGCTCGAGTCTTTCGTGCAGTCCGTCCGCGCCGACGACACGCCCGAGTTCGCGGTCCGGCGCTTGCCAGGCCATCGCTTCGACGATCTGTACGTGATCCGGAGGATCGAACCGTACGCGGTCAACGCCGCCGCCCGCGGACTCGACGTGGGCAGCGACTCGGTGCGCCGCGAAGCGATCGAGCGCGCGGTGACGACGGGCCAGCCGACGCTGACTGCGCCGATCGTGCTGGTCCAGGACGGCGCACGCTCGCCCGGCTTCCTGCTTTACGTCCCGGTGTTCCGGCGCGGCACCGACCCTGCCACGCCGGCCCAGCGCCGGGCCGTGCTGGTGGGCGTGCTGTATGCGCCGATCGTCGCCAACGAGCTGCTGGCCGACGTCGCCGAGGCAGCGGCCGGCGTGGTGCAGTTCGACCTGTTCGCGAGCACCGGGGCCACCCCGCGTGCCAACCTGGTCTTCGATTCGACCGGTCACCTCGCCGCGGCTTCGGGGCTGGTGGACGATGCAGCGTATGCCGACCGGTACCTGCATGCGAGCACGCCGATGCGGGTGGTCGGCAGCCCGTTCACGCTGCGCGCCAGCACCACGCCGGCGTTCGAAGCCACACGCGATCGGCTGAAGGCGCCGATGGCGTTGGGGGGCGGTCTCGGATGCACCTGGTTGCTGTCCTCGTTGGCCTATTTCACGTCGGCCGGCCGGCGGCGCGCCGAAGCCCAGGCGCAGGCGATGCGCAGCGAGGTGGCACGCCTGGCCCAGGTGGTCGAGCACACCTCCAACGCAGTCATGATCACCGACCCCCATGGGCGCATCAACTGGGTCAACGAAGGGTTCTGTCGTGCCAGCGGCTACAGCCTCGAGGCAGCGGTCGGCAAGACGAACGCCGAACTGCTGGACAGCGGCAAAGGCGACCGGCAGGCATGGCAGCGTCTGGCCGAAGCGCAGGCCGCGGGCGACGCCTGCCGCGCTGAAACGCTCAACCGCGCCAAGGATGGCCGCCTCTACTGGCTCGATACCGACATGCAGCCGCTGCGCGATGCCGAAGGGCGGCACACCGGCTTCATGGCCATCGGCACCGATGTCACCGAGCGCCGCGACGTGCAGCGCCAACTCAAGCGAGATCGCCAGCAACTGGCCAACATCCTCGAGGGCACGAGCGCCGGCACCTGGGAATGGAATGTCGAGACCGGGCAGACGCGGTTCAATGCGCGCTGGGCCGAGATGGCGGGCTACACGCTCGAGGAGCTCGAGCCGACCAGCGTGCAGACCTGGTCCATGCTGGCCCACCCGGACGACCTGACGCGCTCCAGCGTCGAGATGGAGCGCCACTTCAACGG
>JAABTC010000151.1 GCA_011390055.1 Burkholderiales bacterium
GTCGTGCTCATGCCGCGCGCGCCTCGGCGCCCTCTTTCTTGAACAGATCGCGGAACACCGGGTAGATCTGCGACACCTCCGTGGCCTTCCTCATCGCGAACTGCTTGGCCACCCCGACGAGCTGCGCGTACTCCTGCCACAGGTTCTGCTCTTCCTCGGCCACCTGCACGTAGGCGAAGTAGCGCGTCAGCGGCAGGATCTTGTCGGCCAGCAGTTCGCGGCAGCGGCCGGAATCGTGGTGCCAGTTGTCGCCATCGCTGGCCTGCGCGCCGTAGATGTTCCACTCGCTCGGGCTGTAGCGGGCACGGATGATCTCTTCCATCAGCACCAGCGCACTCGACACCACCGTGCCACCGGTTTCGGTGGCGTGGAAGAAGTTCTGCTCGTCGACCTCGGCCGCCTGCGTGTGGTGGCGGATGAAGACGATGTCGATCTTTTCGTAGTGCCGCGTCAGGAACAGGTACAGCAGGATGAAGAAGCGCTTGGCCAGGTCCTTGCGGCCCTCGTCCATCGAGCCCGAGATGTCCATCAGGCAGAACATCACCGCCTTGGAGGTCGGCACCGGCACGCGCACCCGGTTGCGGAAGCGCAAATCGATCGGGTCGAGGAAGGGGATGCGGGCCACGCGGTTGCGCAGCACCGCGATGCGCGCTTCGAGGTCGACGATCTGAAGCCGCGTGGCCACGTCGCCGATCGGCGCGTCGCGCAACAAAGCTTCGAGCTCGTCTTCCAGCGCGCGCAATTGACGGCGTGAATCGGCGCCGATGGCGATGCGGCGACCGATCGCGCCACGCATCGAGCGCACCACGTGCAGGTTGGTCGCGGTGCCGTCGCTGGTGTAGCCCGCGCGCTGGCTCTTCCACTCGGGCACCTCGGCGAGCTGGGTGCGCACCAGGTGGGGCAGCGCCAGGTCTTCGAAGAAGACCTGCATGAACTCTTCCTTGGTCAGCGTGAAGGTGAAGTCGTCTTCGCCTTCCCCGGAGTCGCTGGCCTTGCCCTTGCCCTTGCCGCCGGCGCCGCCTTTGGGCCGCTCGATGCGGTCGCCGCGCACGTACTCCTTGTTGCCCGGGTGGACCATTTCGCGCGTACCGCCGCTGCCGTGCCGGAACACCGGCTCGGAGATGTCCTTCTTCGGGATCGTGACGTCTTCGGCGCGCTCGATGTCGCGGATGCTGCGCCCATCGACCGCGCGCTTGACCGCCTCGCGGATCTGCTCCTTGTAGCGGCGCAGGAACCGCTCGCGGTTGCCGATCGACTTGTTTTTGCCCGAAAGGCGGCGATCGATGATTTGTTGCAGCATGCGAAGTCAGCCGGTGAAGGGCCGCTCCCGAGCAGGCTGAGCGCCCCCTCGGGGGGCCGCGAACGGAGTGAGCTTGGGGGCCATCTTCAACTCGACTTGCGCACCCGCAAGTACCACTCGCACAACAGCCGCACCTGCTTGGGCGTGTAGCCCTTGGCGACCATGCGGGTGACGAAGTCCTCGTGCTTCTTGGCCTCGTCGGCACTCGCCTTCGCATTGAAGCTGATCACCGGCAGCAGCTCCTCGGTGTTGGAGAACATCTTCTTCTCGATCACCGTGCGCAGCTTCTCGTAGCTGGTCCAGACCGGGTTGTTGCCCTGGTTGTTGGCGCGCGCGCGCAACACGAAGTTGACGATCTCGTTGCGGAAGTCCTTCGGGTTGGCGATGCCGGCCGGTTTTTCGATCTTCTCGAGCTCGGCATTCAGCGCGCCGCGGTCGAACACCTCGCCGGTGTCGGTGTCGCGGTACTCGTGGTCCTGGATCCAGTAATCGGCATAGGTCACGTAGCGGTCGAAGATGTTCTGGCCGTACTCGCTGTAGCTCTCGAGGTAGGCGGTCTGGATCTCCTTGCCGATGAATTCGGCATAGCGCGTGGCCAGGTGCTCCTTGATGAAGCCCAGGTACTTCTGCTCGGATTCGGCCGGGAACTGCTCGCGCTCGATCTGCTGCTCCAGCACGTACATCAGGTGCACCGGATTGGCGGCCACCTCCTGGCTGTCGAAGTTGAAGACCTTCGAGATGATCTTGAAGGCAAAGCGCGTGGAGATGCCGCTCATGCCCTCGTCGACCCCTGCATAGTCGCGGTACTCCTGGTAGCTCTTGGCGCGCGGGTCGGTGTCCTTCAGGTTCTCGCCGTCGTAGACCTGCATCTTGGAATACAGCGACGAGTTCTCGGGCTCCTTCAGCCGCGTCAGCACCGCGAACTGGCTCATCATCTTGAGCGTGCCGGGGGCGCACTTGGCCTCCGACAGCGACGAGTTGCGGATCAGCTTCTCGTAGATCTTGATCTCTTCGGACACGCGCAGGCAGTACGGCACCTTGACGATGTAGATGCGGTCGAGGAAGGCCTCGTTGTTCTTGTTGTTGCGGAAGGCCTTCCACTCGCTCTCGTTGCTGTGCGCCAGCACGATGCCGTCGAACGGGATCGCGCCGAAACCCTCGGTGCCCTTGAAGTTGCCTTCCTGGGTGGCCGTCAGCAACGGGTGCAGCACCTTGATCGGCGCCTTGAACATCTCGACGAATTCGAGCAGGCCCTGGTTGGACAGGCACAGGCCGCCCGAATAGCTGTAAGCGTCGGGGTCGTCCTGGGCGTAGGTCTCGAGCTTGCGGATGTCGACCTTGCCGACCAGCGAGCTGATGTCCTGGTTGTTCTCGTCGCCCGGTTCGGTCTTGCTGATGCCGACCTGCTTGAGCATCGACGGGTGGCGCTTGACGACCTTGAACTTGCGGATGTCGCCGCCGTACTCTTCCAGCCGCTTGACCGCCCACGGCGACAGGATGCGCTGCAGGTAGCGTCGCGGGATGCCGTATTCGCGCTCCAGGATCGGACCGTCTTCGGCCAGGTCGAACAGGCCGAGCGGCGACTCGTTGACCGGCGAACCCTTGATGGCGTAGAAGGGTACGTCCTGCATCAGCTGCTTCAAGCGCTCAGCGATCGAGCTCTTGCCGCCGCCCACCGGGCCCAGCAGGTAGAGGATCTGCTTCTTTTCTTCGAGCCCCTGCGCGGCATGCCGGAAATACGACACGACCTGCTCGATCGCGTCCTCCATGCCGTAGAACTCGGCGAACGCCGGGTAGATCTTGATGAGCTTGTTGGCAAACAGGCGCGACAGCCGCGGATCGTTGCGGGTGTCGACCGTCTGCGGCTCGCCGATGGCCTTGAGCATGCGCTCGGCCGCGGTGGCGTAGGCCAGCGGGTTGCGCTTGCACTCGGCGAGGTAGTCCTCGAGCGAGATTTCTTCTTCGCGCGTGCGCTCGAAGCGTGCGGTGAAACTGCTGATTGCGTCCATGGATGGACCTCCTTGTGAGGTGTCGACGCCGCCGGGCCACAGCCCGGCCGCGTCTGGGAAGTTCTGATGCAGTCCCGGCCTGACAGGGCCCGGGCGGCATCAGAGCTTTCCGATCCAGGGAGCACTTTCCGTGCGCGCTATCTTGATCGCAGCTTCGCTCATCTGGCACCGGCTCAAAGCCTGAGATGAGGCCCAAAGCGCCCACATTTGGCGGTTTGAGCCCACATGTCAGGCCTGCAGGCCGGCACCTGCACTCAACGCGCCCGCGGCGAATGCGCTGACGGCATGCCGCGACTTTTTAGTGCCCTGCCGCGGTGCTGGCAAGCCCCGTCGCGGTGGGTGTTGCGTGCACCACGATGATCCAACGCAGTGCGAGGAAGTTCCGCGAACTCAGCCGTCGATCAGTGCCGGGTTCCATGCGTGCACCGTCTGCTCCTGCAGCCCGAGCTTCTCGATGTACACACGCATCGTGTCGCCAGGCTTCAGGAACACCGGGTTCGGCTTGATGCCCAGGCCCACCCCCGGCGGTGTGCCGGTGGTGATGAGGTCCCCCGGATTGAGGGTCATGAAGCGACTCAGGTAACTCACGATCTGGGCCGCACCGAAGATCATCGTCTTGGTGCTGCCCTTCTGGTAGCGGTGGCCGTTGACCTCGAGCCACATCGACAAATCCTGGACATCGCCGACTTCGTCGGTGGTCACGAGCCAGGGGCCGACCGGGCCGAAGGTGTCGCAGCCTTTGCCTTTGTCCCACTGGCTGCCGCGCTCGAGCTGGTACTCGCGCTCCGACACATCGTTGACGACGCAGTAGCCGGCCACGTGCGCCAGCGCGTCGGCTTCGGACACATAGCGCGCGCGGCTGCCGATCACGATGCCGAGCTCGACCTCCCAGTCCGACTTGGTCGAACCCTGGGGCAGCACCACCGGGTGGTTGCAGCCGACCGCGGAGTCGACCGTCTTCATGAAGACGATCGGCTCCTTCGGGATCGGCATGTTCGACTCGGCCGCATGGTCGGCGTAGTTCAGGCCGATCGCGATGAACTTGCCCATGCCCGACCACGGCACCGCGAGGCGGCCTTGCGGCACCACCGGCAAGGCTTGCAGGTCGAGCGCACGCAGGGCGGCCAGCGCGGCCGGCGAGAGGGTGGCCGGCGTGATATCGGGCAACAGTGCCGAGAGGTCTCGCACCTGCCCCTGGGTGTCGAGCAGACCGGGTTTTTCGTGGCCCTTGGGGCCGTGACGCAGCAGTTTCATGGCGGTGGGATGTTTCCTGGGTGGGTCATGCGTGGGGGAACGCTGGCGATTGTGGACGCGTTGCGGGGCTGCCCAGAGCCTCGAGGCTGGACTTCACGCCGCGCTCCTCGAGACGCTGCAGGGCCGGGGCCAGCGCGGCGATCCAGCGCGCGTCGTGGGCCAGGTCACCGAACGCGTCGATGCCCTGCATCAGGCAGGCCGCGCGTGTAAGTGCGTCGGGCTGCGCCTGGGCCTGCTGCTGCACGCGCGCGAGCGACGCGGCCTGCGGATCATCGATCGCGTAGGCACGTGCGCCTTCGTCGTGGCCCCGCAGGAAGTGCAGCCAGCCTGCCACCGCCAACGCCAGATGATCGACCGGCTGGTCCGCCGCGAGCCGGTCGCGCACCGTGCCGAGCAGGCGCTGGGGCAGCTTCTGCGAGCCGTCCATCGCGATCTGGGCGCAGCGATGTGCCAGCGCCGGGTTGGCGAAGCGCGCCAACAGGCGCTCACGGTAGGCAGCGGGCAACGAGCCCGCCGCCAGCGTCGGCTCGACCTCGTCGCGCAGCAAGGCTTCGATGAATCCGCGCAAGGCCGGCTGGCGCAGCGCGGCATCGACCGTGGGCCATCCGGCCACGACTCCGAAGTAGGCGATGGCGGAATGGGCACCGTTGACCATGCGCAGCTTCAGCCGTTCGGCCGCAGCCACTTCGGCCGCATC
>JAABTC010000015.1 GCA_011390055.1 Burkholderiales bacterium
GTCTTCTCGGCCACGCGCGTCATCGAGCCGTTTTCCTTGGCCAGATGGAACTCGAAATAGCTCTTCTCGAAAGCGTCGCGGGCTTCGCGCAGCGGGCGGTCGAGGCCGAAGCTCTGCTCGCTCTGCGGACCCATCGGGGCCAGCGCGGCGGTGTGCAGATGGGGCATCAGCCCCCCTGCGCTGTCGTGCAGGTAGGCCGGGTGGTCGGTGCGCTGGGCCAGGGGCGGGTGCAGGGCGTGCGAGCCCGGCGCGTAAGGCATCGGCTGCTGCGCCGGATGCCCATAGGCCGCGCCACCCGATCCGGCACCCTGCGCATAGGCTTGCGCCGCAGGGCCGCCGGCCGCGCTCGACAGCGCAGCGCCGCGCGGGGCCGGTTTGGCCAGGGCCAGCTCCACCGCGCGCAACAGCTTCTGCAGCGTGATCGGCTTTTCCAGGAAGGCCATGGCGCCGAACTTGGTGGCCTCGACAGCGGTGTCGATGGTGCCGTGGCCGCTCATCATGATCACCGGCATCGTCAGCTGGCCGCTGGCGCCCCACTCCTTGAGCAGCGAGATGCCGTCGACGTCGGGCATCCAGATGTCGAGCAGCACCAGTTCCGGCTGCAGCCGTTCGCGCACCGCCCGCGCCTGCGCGGCGTTCTCGGCCAACTCCACCGCGTGTCCTTCGTCAGCGAGGATCTCCGAGAGCAGGGCACGGATGCCGAGTTCATCGTCAACAACAAGGATGGTGGCCATGAAAACTCAATGCGCCTGCGGATCGGCAGCAGGCTGGGTGGCCTCGGCACTGGGGGCCGCGGCGAGGTTGGAAAATGATAGCGAAACTTGAGCCCCTCCCTGTGCCCAAGCGTTCGCCGCGTCAGCGTCGGTTGCACCGGCCGCGCCCGAGGCCACGGCGCGGTTGCCGATCCGCACGCGCGCCCCGTGCTCGTCGGCGATCTTCTTCACCACCGCCAGGCCCAGCCCGGTCCCTTTGCTCTTGGTGGTGACGTAGGGCTCGAAGGCGCGCTTCAAGACCTTGTCGGCGAAACCCGGCCCATTGTCGTGCACCGCCAGCCGCACCGCGCGCAAGGCCCCCTGTTCGTTGCGGACGGGCTCGGTGCTGACGCGCACCTGGCCTTCGCTGCGCTCGGCCACGGCGTCCAGGGCGTTCTGCACCAGGTTGTGGATCACCTGGCGCAGCTGGGTGGCATCGCCGACGATGGCGGGCAGGCCCGGTGCGCAGGCGGACTTCAGGCGCCCCTGCTCGATGGCATGGCCGTACAGGGCCAGCACCTCGGCCACCAGCGCGTTCAAGTCCAGCGGTGCGAGCTTGGCGGCCGGCAGCCGGGCGTAGTCGCGGAACTCGTTGACCAGCTGCTTCATCGCCTGCACCTGGTTGACGATGGTGGCGACCGAGCGCTTGAGCAGCCCCGCGTCGTCGCCCTGCAGCTTGGTGCCCAGTTTGTGTTCGAGCCGCTCGGCCGACAGCTGGATCGGCGTCAGCGGGTTCTTGATCTCGTGCGCCAGCCGCCGCGCCACCTCGCTCCAAGCCGCCGCGCGCTGGGCCGAGACCACTTCGCTGATGTCGTCGAACACCAGCAGACGGAAATCCTGCGGCAGGGTGGCGCCGCGCAGCAGCAGCGTCAGGGTGTCGGGCTCGCCCCCGGTCAGCGACTGCAGCGCGCTCGGCTGAACCAGTTCGAACGAGTCCTGCCAGTGGTCGCGCTCACCGGCCTCGGGGCTCGCGCGGTGCAGCTCGAAGCGCTGCCAGACCGCCGCGGTCAGCTCCTGCAGGCCAGGAACCTCGGACAGGCCGCGGCCGCGATAGGCCGACAACGGCAACTTGAGGATGCGCGTGGCGCCGGGATTCACAGTGTCGATGCGTCGTTCGGCATCGAAGACGATGACCCCGGCTGTCAGGCTGTCGAGTATGGTCTGCAAGTGAGTGCGCGCACTCTCCAACTCTGATACGCCGCGCTGTACTTCGGCGCGGGCATGCCCCAATTGCTCGGTCATCTCTGCAAAACTGCGGGTCAGCCCGCCGATCTCGTCGCGCGCGGTGGACACAGGTTTGGCCGTCAGATCACCCGCAGCCACCTGTTTCACCCCCTCGGCCAGCAACAGCAGGGGCCGCGCCAGCTGCGTGCCCAGCACCGCGGCCAACAGCACCGCGCCGAACACGGCCAGGATCAACGCCAGCGTCAGCGTGCCGATGTACATCTTGCGCAGGCCGTCGCGCGCCAGCGCGCGCTGCTGGTATTCGCGGTAGGCGCTCTGCACCGCCAGCGCATTCGTCGCCAGCGCCGTGGGCACCGGTTGCGAGACCAGCAGGAAGCGCTCTTCGCCGCCGAGCAGGATGTCGTTGGACGGCAGCAAGGCCAGTGCGCGCACACGCGCCCGGGGTGTGGCGCCGGCCAGCAGTTCGTCGTCCAGTCCTTCGATCTGGCTCACCACGCGCTGGCTGCGCGCCTGGCGCAGCATCGCAGGCGTGGGTCGCTCGGGCCCCATCGCACTGCCACTGCTGCCGCCGGCGGTGACGATGACCTGGCCACTGGCGCCCACCAGGGCCAGCTCCTGCGCGGAAAGCTGTTCGCGCAGGCGTTCGAGCGCCAGCGGTGCGGTGGCGCCGCGCGTCTCGCCCAGGCGGTCGGCGGCCGCCCGCGTCTTGGCCCCCAGGTCGGTCACCAGCGCATCCAGCGTGCTGCGCCCGAGCACCAGGCCGGCATCGAGCGCGCCTTGCACGCGCGCGTCGAACCAGACTTCGATGCTGCGCGAGACGAACTGGTAGCTCACGGTGTAGATCAGCGCGCCCGGCAGCACCCCCACCAGCGCGAAGATGCCCGCCAGCCGGATCAGCAGCAGGCTGCCGAACTTGCGCTGGCGCTTGCGCACCACCAGGCGCACCGCCGCCAGCAGCACCACCGTGCCCAGCAGGCCGGCCACCGCGATGTTGAGCCAGAACAACCAGACGAACTGGCGTTCGTAGAAGCCCGGTGCTTCGTTGGTCAGCGCCACCACGAAGGCCAGCACCAGCGTCACGCCAGCGAAGGCGAGCAGCGCGACGAACCAGCCCCAGCGGGCGGACTTCGTCATGGGAGTCGCACGCTGCGCTCGACGCCCAGCGTCCACTCGCTGGTGCCACCCACGCCGCCCAGGCCGATCTGCATCGGCCTGGGCAGTTGCGAGGTGTCGAGCCGCCAGCTGAATTCCACGTAATGGCGCCCGTCCGGCTCGACCTCGCGCCCCTCGGCGATCGACCAGCCGGCGCTGCGGGTCATGGTGCCGAGGGCGTCGTCGAGCGTCGCGAAACTCTGCCCGAGGCCGCCCTGGCTGACGCGCCAGTTCGAGGTCAGCGGCTGGAAACTGAGGCGCCACTCGCGGCTGGCGCGGGCGATGCGGTCGTCTCGCCAGTACCAGCGCGGTCGCCACAGCGTGGCCTGCGCGACGAAGTAGAGTGGCACGCCGCGCAGGGCCGCGTCTTCGACGCTGCGCGGCAGCGTGATGCGCAATTGGTAGTCGACACGGATGGACGCCTCCTCGCGTCGCACCGTCAGGTCCTGCAGCTCCACCCCCTGGCCCCAGGCGCTGCCCGCAGCCCACATCGCCCAGGCCAGCACCAACTGCAGGGCGATGCGCAGCGCCGGGCCCGGGCTCCGCGAGCGGTGCCCGAGGAGCTGGCACACCGCGGCGGGGCTGGGCATGGAGGCGCTCAGGTTTTGGTGATCAGGGCGTAGTAGAAGCCGTCGCCGGGGGTGGCCCCCAGCGCTGCAGGCGTGCCGGCATTGTCCGGCAGGGGCAGGAGGTGCCCGGGTGCGGCAGGGTCGCGGCGCGGTGCCTCGGCCTCGTGGCGTTGCATAAAAGCGTCGATCTGCGCCTGGCCCTCGGCCGGGAAGATCGAGCAGGTGGCGTACAGCAGACGCCCCCCGGGGGCCAGCAAGGGCCACAAGGCGTCAAGCAGTTGCGCTTGCAGGCGCGCCAGAGCCTCGATGTCCGCTGGGCGGCGCAGCCAGCGAATGTCGGGGTGCCGCCGCACGATGCCCGACGCGGTGCAGGGTGCGTCGAGCAGGATCGCATCGAAGGGTCTGCCGTCCCACCAGGTTGCCGGCTGCCGCGCGTCGCCGGCCTTGAGCGTGGCGCGCAGTCCGAGGCGGCCGAGCGTTTCCTGGACACGCGTGAGCCGCTGGCCGTCGCTGTCGAGCGCGAGCAGGTCGAGTTCGGCCAGCTCGAGCAGGTGCGCGGTCTTGCCGCCCGGCGCAGCGCAGGCATCGAGCACATGCGCCCCGGCGGCCAGCCCGGTGCCGATCAGCAGCGGGGCGGCACGCTGTGCGGCCGCATCCTGCACCGAGACCTCACCCTCGGCGAAGCCGGGCAGCTGCGCCACCGGGCAGGGTTCGGCCAGCCGCACCGTCTGCGGCCCCAGCAGTTCGCCGCCCCGTCCCTGCGCAGCCAGCCGCTGCAGCCAGGCGGCGCCGGTGCTGCGCCGGGCATTCACGCGCAGCGTCATCGGCGGATGGCGGTTGGCCTGCTGCAGCAACGCCTGCCAATGGCTCGGCCAGTCGTGCTTCAGGCGTTCGATCCACCACAGCGGATGGTTGTAGGCCGCCACCGGGTCGTGTTCGGCCGCGTTTACCAGGGCCTCGCGTTCACGCACGAAGCGCCGCAGCACCGCGTTGACGAAGGCGGCGGCCGCCGGGGCGCGATGGCGCATGGCATGCACCGCCTGGTCGACCAGCGTGTGGTCGGGGTAACGCGGCCGCGCGCCGGGCACGGCGGGCCAGAGCAGCGCCAGCGCACTCAGCAGCAAGGCGTCGACGGCGGGCGGCGGTGCTTTGCTGGCCAGCGCACGGCGCACGCCCTGTGCGCCGCCCAGGCGGCGCAACACATCGAAGGCCAGCGCCTGCGCGCCCGCGCGCGGCGCGGCCGGCACGCGCGCCAGCAGCTCGGTCAGCGAGCGCCCTTCCTGCACCCCCTGCACCAGGTCGGCCGTGTACAACAGCAGGGTGGACAGCGGGATCGGTGCGGCGTTCAGACTCACCGTGCCAGTCTAGGGCCGCGGGCGCCGGCGGCTTTGCAGGCACGGCACAATCGGTGGTCGCAGTACCCATGGAGCACCGATGCCCAGCCCGACGATGCCGATCTTTCGCAACGAGGACGACCTGGCCCAGCTGCCCGCCTCCGAGCGCATCCGCTACCGGCTGGTCGGCGCCGACCGCCGCTACCACGCCAACGACAACATCGCCGCCTACATCAAGGACG
Organism: Burkholderiales bacterium; assembly: GCA_011390055.1. Taxonomy (GTDB): domain Bacteria; phylum Pseudomonadota; class Gammaproteobacteria; order Burkholderiales; family Burkholderiaceae_C; genus CADEEN01. Next base: position 5,235 of record JAABTC010000015.1, read on the forward strand.
GCGAGATCGACGAGCTCAAGGCCGAGGTGCAAAGCCACATGCAAGGCGTGCTCGAAGCGCTGGTGATCGACACCGAGAACGATCACAACACCGGCGACACCGCACGCCGGGTGGCCAAGATGTTCATCGACGAGGTGTTCCGCGGCCGCTACGTCAAGGCGCCCGCGGTGACCGAGTTTCCCAACGCCTCGCGCCTGAACGAGCTGATGATCGTCGGCCCGATCAAGGTGCGCAGCGCCTGCTCGCACCACCTTTGCCCGATCCTGGGCAAGGTCTGGATCGGCATCATGCCCAACGAGCATTCGAACCTGATCGGGCTGTCGAAGTACGCGCGCATCTGCGACTGGATCATGAGCCGCCCTCAGATCCAGGAAGAGGCGGTGATCATGTTGGCCGACGAGCTGCAGGATCGCGTCAAACCCGACGGCCTGGCCATCGTGATGGAAGCCGACCACTTCTGCATGCACTGGCGCGGCGTCAAGGACGACGAGTCGATGATGACCAATTCGGTCATGCGCGGCGCCTTCCTCAAGAACCCCGACCTGCGGCGCGAATTCCTCTCGCTGCTGTCCAAGAAGAACGTGAGCTGACCATGTTGGTGAGACTTTTGTATGCCAGCCGTGCCGTGCCGGCCGTCGACCATGAAGAGCTGCTCGCGATCCTCAAGAAGAGCAAGGCGAACAATCCGAAAATCGGCATCACCGGTGTGCTGTGCTTTTCCGAGGGCACCTTCATGCAGGCGCTCGAAGGTGGACGCAGCGCCGTCTCGGCGCTCTACAACCGCATCGCCAACGACGCGCGCCACACCGACGTGGTGCTGCTGAGCTACGAGGAGATTGCCGAGCGGCGCTTCGCCGGCTGGTCGATGGGCCAGGTCAACATGGGCCGGCTGAACCCGGCCGTGCTGCTGAAGTACTCGGAATGCGCGCGCCTGGACCCCTACGCCGTCAGCGGCAAGGTCTCGATGGCCCTCTTCGACGAACTCGTGGCCACCGCAGCGGTGATGGGGCAGTGACGGGACCACCCCCGTAGCGGCACAGACCCTGCTACGCCAGCGCATCACTCCATATCGTGCGCGCCCAGCTCCAGGCGTAGGTGCCCTCCAGTTCGGTCGGCCCCGGCGAAACGCCGCCCGAGCCGGCCACCGTCTTGAAGGTCTTCTCGGCCGTCACGTACTCGTGCACGCTGGCCACGTGCACCACGTTCTTGGCGTCGGTGAAGCTGTAGCAGGTGTTGGTCAGCATCGGCGCCGGATTGATTTCCCAGCCGGCGAGTTCGGCGACGATCGCCGCCGCCGCGACCTTGGCATGGCTGTTGGCCATGTGGCCGCTCTTGGGCATGCCGGGCGCGATCTGGATCGAGTCGCCGAGCACGTGGATGTCCTTGGCGGCCGTGCTCTGGAACGTCAGGTAGTCGACATTGCACCAGCGCGCGTTCGCGTTCGCCAGCCCGGTCTGCACGGCAATCGCGCCCGCCCGCATCGGCGGCAGCACGTTCAACACGTCGGCCTTCACTTCGTCCTGGATCTCGAACTTGACGGTGTTGGTGCGCGCATCGACGGCCGTCGCCTTGTGCTGGCCGCGGTATTCGACGATGCCCTTGTACTGTTCGGCCCAGACCTTCTTGAACAGCGGCCCCTTGCTGGTCACGTCGGGGTTGGCGTCGAGGATCAGCACCTTGCTGCGCGGCTTGGCCGCCTTGAAGTAGCTGGCGACCTGGCAGGCGCGCTCGTAAGGGCCGGGCGGGCAGCGGTAGGGTGCCTCGGGGATCGTGATGGCGTAGGTGCCGCCGTCGGGCATGGCCTCGAGCTGGCGGCGCAGGGCCACGGTTTCGGGCCCGGCCTTCCAGGCCTGCAGGATGCGGCCTTCGGCATGGGCCGCACGCAGCCCGGCGACGCTGTCCCACATCAGCTCGATGCCCGGCGAAAGGATCAGCTTGTCGTAGGCGATGCTCGGGCCGGAGGCCAGCACCGCAACCTTCTTGACCGGGTCGATGCTGGCGACCATGTCCTTGACCACCCGCACGCCATGGCTGCGCGTCAGGCTCGCATAGGGCCGGGTCACGTCGGCCAGTGTGCGGCTGCCCCCGAGCACCAGGTTGCTGAGCGGGCAGGACACGAAAGCCTCGCTCGGCTCGACCAGCACCACGTCGAGCTTGCGGTCTGAAAAAAGGCGCAGGTACTTGGCCGCCGTCGCACCGCCGTAGCCGCCGCCCACCACCAGCACGCGGGCCTTGGCCGGCACCTGTCCGCCGGCGCTCGACGTCAGCAACGCGCCGGTCTCGCTGGCACACCCGGTGAGCGACAACAGGCCCAGCGAGCCTGCGGACTGCAACCAACGCCGGCGCTGCATGACGGTGCCCTTCACTTGGGTTGGGCCGCGAAATGCGCGGCGAGTTGGTCGATCTGGGCGTCGCTGTAGCCCTTGGCCAGCTGGTGCATGACGGTGGCCGGCCGGGTGCCGGCCTTGAAGGCGCGCATCTGTTCGACCAGGTAAGGCGCCGGCATGCCGGCAAGCCCCGGCACCGCAGCATTCTCGACAGCCCGACCCCCGGTGCCATGGCAGTTCGCGCAGGTGGCCGCCAGGGCGCGGCTGCGCAAGGTGGTGACGTCCTGGGCCGAAGCCGCAGGCCAGGTGCCCAGCAGCGCGAGCAGCGCCAGCAAGGGTTTGAAGGAACGCAAACGTCGCATCGTCAGGTCCTGAACGAAGGCAGCGACCTGAGGGCGCTGCGGTGGCGCGCGGTCAGTGCCGCGCAGGGATCACTTCAGTGTACTGACGCCCGAGCTCGGGCGGCACCGGGGAATCCAGCAAGGTGCAGGTCAGGCGCAGCGCATCGGCTGCGGCCGGATGCAGTTGCGGGCCCTCGGTGAGCACGCGCGCCGCATCGAACCAACGGCGCACCAGCACCGGACGCAACAGCCACGGCAGGGCCTGGATCTCGCGCAGCGCACGCAGCGTGGCATCGATGTCCTGCTGCTCGCGCGCCGGCGCCTCGAAGCGGCCCAACCAAGGCGCCGTGATGCTGTCGTACCAGCCTTGGCCCACCGGCTCGAGGCCGTCGAGGTCGAGCGTGACCTCGGGCGCAGGCAGCAACTGAGACAAGAAGCCGCTGAAGACGCAGACCGCCTGTGCCCGCGCGTCGTCCAGGTCGGCGAGGTCGGCATGCGCGGCGGTCGGGGGTGCCACCGCACTGCCGGCCAACAGGTGGCGCAGCGCCACCCATTGCAATTGCTCGGCCGGGGTGACCATGCCGTCGGCCACCATCAGACGGCGCGCGGCGCCGATCAGCGCATGGCGCGGCTCGACCGGGCCGGGCGCAAGCAGGCGTGCGAAGTGTTCGAACCAGGGCAGCCGATGGCAGTGCGGCAGGCCCAGCACGTCATCGAGCAGCAGGTCGGCGTCGTGCAACGCCTGCGCTGCTTCGCGCCAGGCCGCCAGTTCGCGCGCGTTGTCGCGACCGAGCAGATGGGCCAGCACCGCGAGCTGCCACTGCAGCGGCGAGTTCAGGGCGTGCAGCCGCGCCAGGCGCTCGCGCAGGCCGGGCTCGTTGCGGTCGGTGCGCGGCGCCTTGACGTGCACCAGGTTGACCGAACGCGGCAGCGTCGAGGGCGAAAGCGACATGCCCGCGATTGCACCACGAAGCGCACGTGGATGACCACCGCCCTGCGTGCGCCTCCCGTACTTCGAGGGGCAGGTTTTCAGGGGTGCGGTGGGGCGCCGGCCGACGCTGGCGCGTCGCCCCCCGCCTGCTGCCACCGCTCGAAGCCGGCACGGCGCAATTCGCAGGCCGGGCAACTGCCGCAGCCGCGGCCCCACGCATGCCGGAGGCGGCGCTCGCCGAGGTAGCAGGTGTGGGTGTGCTCGACGATCAGCGAGGTCAGCGCGGGGCCGCCGAGGGTCTCGGCCAGCGCCCAGGTGGCGGCCTTGTCGATGAACATCAGCGGCGTCTGGATGTCCATCGGCGTGGCCAGGCCGAGGCTCAACGCGCGCTGCATCATCCGCAGCGTTTCGTCGCGGCAATCGGGGTAGCCCGAAAAATCGGTCTCGCACATGCCGCCGACCAGCACCGAGGCCCCGCGCCGGTAGGCCAGCGCGGCCGCCAGCGTCAGGAACAGCAGGTTGCGCCCGGGCACGAAGGTGTTCGGCAGGCCATCGGCCTGCCACTCGATGGCGCGCTGCTGCGTCAACGCACTGTTGCCGAGCTGGGCCAGCACGCCGGCATCGACGAGGTGGTCGTCGCCGAGGCGCGCGGCCCAGCGCGGCCAGCCACGCCGCAGTTCGGCAAGCACGCGCGTGCGGCAGCCCAGCTCGACCCGGTGGCGCTGGCGGTAGTCGAAGCCGACCGTCTCGACCGATGCGAAACGCTCGAGCGCCCAGGCCAGGCAGACGGTGGAGTCCTGTCCGCCCGAGAACAGCACCAGGGCGCGGCGGGCATCCGACATGGCCCCAGCGCCCCCTCAGGACCGGATCTGGCCCTCGCCGAGCACGATCCACTTCAGCGAGGTCAGGCCTTCCAGACCAACCGGGCCGCGCGCATGCAGCTTGTCGGTGCTGATGCCGATCTCCGCACCGAGCCCGAACTCGAAGCCGTCGGCAAAGCGTGTGCTGGCATTGACCATCACGCTGGCCGAATCGACCTCGCGCAGGAAGCGCATCGCGTTCGCGTGGTTGCGCGTCAAGATGGCATCGGTGTGGTGCGAACCGTGGCGGTTGATGTGGGCCACCGCCGCCTCCAGCGTGTCGACGACGTCGATGCTGATGATCGGCGCCAGGTACTCGGCGCCCCAGTCCTCGGGGCTGGCCTCGACCAGCTGCGCGCCCGCCACCCCAGCGAGCAGGGCCAGGGCGCGCGGCGAGCCGCGCATCTCGACCCCCTTGGCCGCGAAGACCGCGCCGATGCGCGGCAGGAAGTCTGCCGCGACGGCTGCATGCACCAGCAGCGATTCGGCCGCGTTGCAGGGGCTGTACTTCTGTGTCTTGGCGTTGTCGGTGACGCGCAGCGCCTGCTCCAGGTCGACCTCGGCATCGACGTAGACGTGGCAGTTGCCGTCCAGATGCTTGATCACCGGCACCGTGGCCTCGGCAGTGATGCGCGCGATCAGCCCCTTGCCGCCACGCGGGATGATGACGTCGACGAACTCCGACAACGTGATCAAGTGGCCGACCGCGGCACGGTCGGTGGTCGCCACCAGCTGCACCGCATCGGCGGGCAGGCCGGCATCGACGAGCGCCGCCTGGACCATGGCCGCCAGGGCCAGGTTGCTGTGGATGGCTTCGGAGCCGCCGCGCAGGATCACCGCATTGCCGCTCTTGATGGCCAGCGACGCGGCCTCGATGGTCACGTTGGGACGGCTCTCGTAGACCATCGCGAACACGCCCAATGGCACCCGCATGCGGCCGACCGCGATGCCGCTGGGCTGTCGTTGCAGGCCGCTGATCTCGCCCACCGGATCGGGCATCGCCGCCAGCTGCTCGCAGCCCCGGGCCACGGTCTCGACGACGCGCTCGGTCAGGCGCAGGCGGTCGACCAGCGGCGGCGCCAGGCCCGCAGCCTGCGCAGCGCCGAGGTCGCGTGCGTTGGCTTGGTCGAGCCCCGCCCGCCCTTCACGCAGGCGTGCGGCCAGACGCAGCAACGCCTGGTTCTTCGCAGCGGTCGAGGCCGCCGCCATGGCCTGCGAGGCCGCACGTGCGGCAGCGCCCATGTGGGTGATGACAGCGGCAGTGTCGTCGGCGTCCATGCCCGATTGTCCTTGAAACGCCATGCACGCCGGGCCGGCTAAGGCATCCGCGCCAGGACCGCGAGCCACAGCGCGAGCGCGGCCGGGAACGCCAGCGTCGACAGCACGATCGCTGCGGTCGTTTCCGACTGCAGGGTTGCATAGCGCTGCGCGAAGACCAGCGGGTTGCTGCCGATCGGCAAGGCGGCCATCACCACCAGCACCGCCAGCGGCGTGCCGCTCAGTGCGAAGCCGAAGTGCGCCACCAGCAGAACCAGGGTCGGCAGCACGACCAGTTTGGCCGCCGCGATGGCGGCCGCACCGCGCAGGTGGCCGCGCACGCCGTAGTAGGCCAGCGACAGTCCGATCAGCACCAGGCACACGGGCACCACGGCCGAGCCGAGCACCAGCAGGGTTTCATCGACCACCGGATGCAGGCCGACGCCGGTCGCGTTCCAAGCCAGGCCGATCAACACCGGCAACAGCACCGGGTGCAGCAGGGTGTTGCGCACGGTCGTCCCCAGGGTGGCCAGCAGGCCCATGCGCGTCCGGCCGTCGACCTGCGCGGCGCGCGCCAGATCGAGCTCGGTCAGCAAGGTCACGATCGAGACCAGCAACAACGCATGCACACTGATCAAGGCGATGTGCAGGGCCAGGCCGCTTTCGTCGAACAACGCCGCCGCCAGCGGAATGCCGAGCTGCACCGTGTTGCCGAACGTCGCGGCCAGGGCTCGAACGCCGGGTGCTGCAGCGCCGACGCGGGCCATCGCTGCACGGCGGTGCTGCCAGAGGTAGACGGCCAGCAGCAGCGCCAGGGCCGGGGCGAAGTAGGCCACGAGCGTACGCGCTGGCAGGGAGTCGAAGTCGAGCCGCGCGGTGGTGCGCAGCAGCAGCGCGGGGATGAAGACATACAGCGCGGCATTGCCGAGCACGCGTGCCGGGTCGCTGCTGTCGTTGCCTGCGCCCAGCCAGCGCATGCGACCGGCGCCCCAACCGAGGCAGACGATCACCAGGATCGCCAGCAGCTTGTAGACGACCGCTTCGCTCATCCGGGCAGCCTAACCGCTGCGCTCGGGCCTTCAGCTCGCGCGCAGGCCCGTCAGTACAAGCCCAGCCACTGGCCCAGCGCCATCATCGCCGGCTCGTCGTGCGCCGCGAAGCCGCGCAGCTTGCTCGGCTCGAGCTTTTTGCGCCCTTCTTCGCTGGCGTCAAGCGTGGTGAAGTACTCGCGCAGCGCGAGCACCTGCTCGGGGCTGATCGAGCTGCCGGCAATGACGTGCTTGATCGGCACGGCCTTCGATTGCGCCAGCACCTTGCCGCCCTTGGCCTGCCAGTCCTTGATCACGCTGTTGGCCGCCGTCGCGCCGGCATGGGTCAGATGGTTCTCGACGAAGAACGGCACCGCGTCCTGGTAGCGCGTGTAGGTCATCTGCAGCGCCTTGCTGTCGATCTGCACATCGCGCAACGTGGCCCGCACCATCCAGGAGGTGATCGAGTCTTCGTCGGGTGCCCCCAGGTGCTTGCCTTTCAAGTCGGCCAGCGACTTGAGCGGCGAATCGGCCCGCACCAGGAAGTTGGCCTGGTATTTTTCGAAGCCCTTGGCCACCGCCACCAGGCGGTAGCCGCTGTGCTTCATGGCCGCGATCGACAGGTGGGCCGGATGCACCAGCGCGATGTCGTAGGCCTTGTCCGCCAGCCCCTGGCGCAGCGTGGGGTAGTGCCCGATCGGCTCCAGCGTGACCGGTTGCTTGAGCAGTTTCGACAGATCGGCGGCGATGGCCGCATAGCGCGAACGGATCTCGTCGTTCGACACGCGGTAGGTGACGCCTTCGTTGATCGCGAACACCAGCGCCTGGGCCCAGGCGCTGGTCAGCATCAGGGCAGCGAAGGTGGCCAGCCGCCATCGCGAGGTCAGACGCAGGGATCGATTCATGGCACACCTCCCAGATGCAGGGGCAACGGTCTCAGGCTGCCTTCTTGCGCGCTCCCTTGGCAGCCACGCCCGGCTTGGCTGGCCTGGGTTCGAACTCGAAAATCACTTTACCTTCCTTCTTGTCGTAGGCAAGGTAGGCCTTGAACTTGCGACGGGTCTTGTTGGAGACAAAGTTCTCGAGTAGGGCGGTCTTGCCACCCGCGAGCAGGCGCGACATCTCCTCGCGCGCCACCGGCTGCTGCAGGATGATCTTGCCGCTCTTGAAGTCACAAGTGATTTCGGCGCCCACCGCGCGCTCGCAGACGTAGCTGCTGCCGTGCTCGAACACGCTGGCCTGGCACTTCGGGCACAGCCCCAATTTTTCCTGGGCCGAGAAGTCGACCGGCGTGCCATCGCCCTCGCCCTTCTTGTCCTCGCCGAAGTCGAACTCGAGCTTCCAGTTGTTCAGTTCGTCGTCACGCACCAGCTTCATCTCGGCGGTGAAAGGCCAGCCGGCCTTGGATCGGAAGCCTTCGAGCGGGCCGATTTTCTTGTCGCGCAGGAAGGCCTCGGCCTCGGCGGTCTCGAAGGCGCGGCCGGCCGGAATCTTGGTGATCGAGAAGCCGCAGCCGGCGGCATCGGCCGCGTGTGCCACGCCGACGCAGGCGAAGCGGCGGTAGTTCTCCTTGACCACCCCGGCGCAGTTCGGACACGGCGTGGCCAGCGTCGCGTAATCGCCGGGGATCGTGTCGCGGTCGTACTCCTTGGCCTTCTTGACGATGCGCTCGGCCATCGCGGCGATCTCGGCCATGAAGGCGCTGCGTTTCAAGCGTCCGTGCTCCATCTCGGCCAGCTGGTACTCCCAGTTGCCGGTCAGCTCGGGTTTGGTCAGCTCCTCGATGGCCAGCCCGCGCAACAAGGTCATCAGCTGGAAGGCCTTGGCGGTGGGCACCAGTTCACGGCCATCGCGCAGCATGTACTTCTCGAGCAGCAGACCTTCGATCACCTGCGCCCGCGTGGCCGGGGTGCCCAGGCCTTTCTCGGCCATGGCTTCGCGGAACTCCTCGTCGTCGATCAACTTGCCCGCGCCTTCCATCGCGCTCAGCAGCGTGGCTTCGGTGTAGCGCGCCGGAGGCTTGGTCTTGAGCGCATGCACGTCGATACTTTCGGTGCGTACCACCTCGCCCGGCTGAACCGC
>JAABTC010000152.1 GCA_011390055.1 Burkholderiales bacterium
ACGACGCGCCCGCGCCCGAGGCGATCCGCAAGGTCGCCGACCGCAACGGCTTGCCGTTGAGCCGCATCAGCGAAGTGAGCGTGCTCGACCCCTACTTCTATCAACCGTGACCCTGGAGACGACGATGAAATTTCACACCCTCCCCGTCCTCGCCCTGCTGCTGGCCGGCGCCTGTGCCACGGCCCAGACCGCGCCGCCGCTGCAGCAGTTCCTGATCGAACGCGAGATCAAGGGCGCCGGCAACATGACGCCCGTGCAACTGCGCGACGCGGCACAGAAATCCAACGGCGTGCTGCGCGTGCTCGGCCCCGACATCCAGTGGGTCCACAGCTACGTGGCCGGCGACAAGATCTACTGCGTCTACAACGCGCCGAGCGAAGCGCTGATCAAGAGCCACGCCGAGAAATCGGGCTTCCCGGCCGACCGCATCACCGCGGTGTCGGCAGTGATCGACCCGACGACCGCCAACCCGAAGCGCTGAGCCCTTGAAGGAATCCACCATGAAACCTCCCGTCAAGACCCTGCTCGCGCTGGCCCTGGCCACCCCGCTGCTGCTGGGCGCAGCCTCCGCGTCGGCCCACGACGAGGGCGAGACCCGCCTGTCGCCGCGGGCGCAGGCGCAGATCGCCCAGGCGCGTCGCGCCACCGCCAGCTTTCACGCCATCGAAGCTGCGTTCGCCGTCGGCTACGGGCCCGCGCCCGTGGTCGACCTGAAGGGCAATGCCTGCATCGTGGAGCCCGGCCAGGGCGCCATGGGCATCCACTTCGTCAACGGCAGCCTGCTCAACGTGCACCTCAGCGAGCAGCAGCCGCAGGCCCTGATCTACGAGCCGGTCGGCGACGGTACGCTGCGCCTGGTCGGCGTCGAGTACCTGGTGTTCAAGGCCGCATGGGACGCTGCGTTCCCAGGCCGCACGCCGGTCCTTTTCGATCAGCCCTTCCACCCGGTCCCAGAGGGCAACCGCTACGGTCTGCCGGCGTTCTATGCACTGCACCTGTGGCTGTGGAAGCCCAACCGGGCGGGAATGTTCGCCGACTGGAACCCGGCGGTGAAGTGCCCCTGACGACGGCTTAGCCGCGCCGCATCGCCGCGCTGGAGCACCGCACTACACTGGTGCGGTGCCTCAGCTGCCGAAGTTCCACCGGTTCCGGCCGCGCCTGATCGATTCGCTGCAGGGCTACGACCGCCGCAGTGCGCTGGCCGACATCGGCGCCGGCATCACCGTGGCGGTGGTCGCGCTGCCCCTGGCCATGGCCTTCGCCATCGCCTCGGGCCTCAAGCCCGAGCAGGGCCTCGTCACCGCCATCGTCGCCGGCTTCCTGATCTCGGCGCTCGGCGGCTCGAACGTGCAGATCGGCGGGCCGGCCGGCGCCTTCATCGTCATCGTCTACGGCATCCTGCAGCGCTACGGCCTGACCAACCTGCTGATCTCGACAGCACTGGCCGGCGTGCTGCTGGTGGCGCTCGGAGCCCTCAAGCTCGGCGCCTGGGTGCGCTACATCCCCGTCACGATCATCACCGGCTTCACCAACGGCATCGCCGTGCTGATCGCCTTGTCGCAGCTCAAAGACCTGCTCGGCCTGTCGATCGACAACATGCCGGCGGACTTCTTCTCGCAGTGGGCTGCACTGGCGCGCCACCTCGACAGCTTCAATCCCGCGGCGCTCGGGCTGGGCCTGGTCACCTTGGGGGGCCTGTTCCTGTGGCCCAGGCTGTGGGCCACGCGCCCGGCGGCGAGCCTGCTGGCGCAACGCATCGCGGCCAGCCCTGCCGGCCGCGTGGCCGCGCGCATGCCCGGGCCGGTGATCGCCCTGGTGTCGATGGGGCTGCTGGTCTGGGGCCTCGAACTGCCGGTCGAAACCATCGGCAGCCGCTTCGGCAGCATTCCGCACCGCCTGCCCGACCTGGCGCTGCCGCCGTTCAGCTGGGAGAGCGCCAAGCAGTTGCTGATCCCGACCGTGACGATCGCACTGCTCGGCGCGATCGAGTCGCTGATGTGCGCGCGCATCGCCGACAACCTGTCGGACCTGCCGCGCCACGACGCCAACCAGGAACTGATGGCGCAGGGCGTGGCCAACATCGTCTCGCCGCTCTTCGGCGGCATGCCGGCCACCGGCACCATCGCCCGCACCGTCACCAACCTGCGCGCCGGCGCCAGGACGCCGGTGGCCGGCATCGTGCATGCTGTGGTGCTGTTGTTGATCGTGCTGGTGGGGGCCCCGCTGGCCCTGCACGTGCCGCTGCCGGTGCTGGCCGGCATCCTGTTGTTCGTGGCCTGGAACATGGGCGAATGGCACGCGTTCACGCGGCTGCGGCGCTTCGGCCCGGCCGACGCCGCCACGCTGCTCGGCACCTTCTTCCTGACCGTCGTGTTCGACCTGATGGTGGCCGTGGAAGTCGGCCTGATCATGGCCTGCGTGTTCTTCATCCACCGCATGGGCAGCCTGTTCAGCGTCAAGCCGCACGACAGCCCAGGCCTGCCGCGGGGCGTGCAGGTGTTCGAGCTGTTCGGTTCGCTGTTCTTCGGCGCGGTGGGCAAAATCGAGGAACTGCCGGCGCAGCTGCCGAGCGACACGCACCTGCTGGTGCTCGGGATGCACCGCCTGATCTCGCTCGACAACTCCGGGCTCGATGCGCTGCAACAGCTGCACCGCAGCCTGAAGAAGCAAGGCATCGGTCTGGTGCTGGCGCAGGTCAACGAAGAACCGCTGCGCCTGATCCGCCGCTCCGGCTTCGACGCCGTGCTCGGCGACGACGCCATTGTCCCGACGCTCGCGCGCGCCTTCGACGTGCGGCCGATGCCCGCCCCGGCCGTCTGAGCCGCGCCATGGGACCGCTGGCCGGCTTGCGCGTGCTCGAGTTCGAGGCCATCGGACCGGGGCCCTTTGCCGGCATGATGCTGGCCGACATGGGCGCCGACGTGCTGCGCATCGACCGCACCGAAGACGCCGGCCTCGGCCTGGGCAGCACGCGCGCCCACGACGTGATGCTGCGCGGGCGCCGCTCGGTGACGCTGGACCTGAAGACCCCCGGCGGGGTGCAGGCCGCGCTGCAACTCGCCGCGCGCGCCGATGCGCTGATCGAAGGTTTCCGGCCCGGCGTGATGGAACGGCTGGGCCTGGGCCCCGAGGTGCTGCTGGCGCACCAACCCAGGCTGGTCTACGGCCGCATCACCGGCTGGGGCCAGACCGGGCCGCTGGCCGCGCAGGCCGGCCACGACATCAACTACATCGCGCTGGCCGGCGTGCTCGGCGCGATCGGCCGCGCCGGGCAGGCGCCGGTGCCGCCGCTGAACCTGGTCGGCGACTTCGGCGGCGGCGGCATGTTGCTGGCGTTCGGCATCGCCTGCGGCGTGATCGAAGCCCGCAGCTCGGGCCGAGGCCAGGTGATCGACGCGGCGATGGTCGACGGCGCCGGCCTGTTGGCCACGATGTTCGCAGGCCTGCGCGCGGACGGCCTGTGGCGCGACGATCGCGGCGGCAACCTGCTCGACTCCGGTGCCCCGTGGTACGACAGCTACGAGACGTTGGACGGCCGCTACGTCGCGATCGGTGCGATCGAGCCGAAGTTTTATGCCGCGCTGATCGAGCGCCTGGGTCTGGATCCCGTCACCCTGCCGCCGCAACACGACCGTGCACGCTGGCCCGCATTGCGCGCCTGCTTTGCACAGGCCTTTCGGGGCCGGACCCGCGAGGCCTGGTGCGCCGTCTTCGACGGTTCGGACGCCTGCTTCGCGCCGGTGCTGAGCCCGGCCGAAGCCGCAGCGCACCCGCACCTGCAGGCGCGTGCGAGCCACGTGGCGATCGACGGGCTCGAGCAGCCCGCGCCCGCGCCGCTGTTCTCGCGCACGCCCGGCGCCGTGCGCAGCCCTCCACCCGAGCGCGGTGCGCAAGGACGCGCAGCGCTGGCGGATTGGGGCTTCGACGCGACGGCGATCGAAGGTTTGATGGCCTTGGGACTGGGACTGCGCGATTGAGCCGGCCGTGGCGCGCGCCCTGCACTCTCAGTTGCGATTCAATTCGCTCGCGTCGTCGCTGACCGCCGACGACAGCACCTTGCCGTCGCGGTCGAACGTGACGGTGAACAGCTTGGCCTGCTGGGCATCGAGCCAGCGCCACACCCACTGCTCCTCGTCGGGCTTCAAGTCGTAGCGCGCCGTCCTGGCGGGCTTGCCGAGCAGGCGGCGCACCTCGGCCTTGTCCAGGCCCGGCTGGACGCGGGCGAACTCGCTGGGCTTCAACACCTGGCGCAGCGCGCTCATCTTGCCGTCGGCGCCGAGCGTGATGAAGTAGTTGGTCTGGCCTTCGGGCTGGCGCGGGTACTCGAAGATGCGGCCACCGTCGGGTGCGTTGAACACCGCCGCAGGTGCGCCGAATTCGCGCCGCACATCGGCCTCGGTCGACAGGCCCTCTTCGAGCCGGGCGGCGCGCTGCGGATCGCAGGCGACGAGCACCAGGCACAACGCCGCCAGCGTCGCAGCCGTCCACCGTTTCGAGACCATGCCCTCACCCCCGTAAAATCAGGCTCAACCTGGATTCTGCCCGCCCCATGCCCCTGTTCTGGAAACCGTACCGCTCCGACGTCACGCAGTTCATCGACACGCTGAAGGCCAAGAAGCCGACGCTGGAAGCCGAACAACGCGCCGGACGTGCCCTGCTGTGGGACCGCGCCATCGACCGCAGCGATCAGGCCGACTGGCAGGACGCCCGCGTGCGCCAGCAGCCCTACGTGTACCAGACGCGCGGCAAATGATGGCCGCCTCGGCGGCGGGCGACGGGCAACTGCCGCCGCCACCCGACCCCGAACTCGCGGCCTCGCTGCCGCCCGCCGCGGTCGACGCGATCGCGGTGGCGCGCCTGTACGGCGAGCCGCTGTTCGCGATGCCGAGCGACCTCTACATCCCGCCGGATGCGCTGGAGGTCTTTCTCGAAGCCTTCGAGGGCCCGCTCGACCTGCTGCTGTACCTGATCCGGCGCCAGAACTTCAACATCCTGGACATCCCGCTGGCCGACGTGACGCGCCAGTACCTGGCCTACGTCGAGCAGATCCGCAAGCACAACCTGGAACTGGCCAGCGAATACCTGCTGATGGCCGCGATGCTGATCGAGATCAAGAGCCGCATGCTGCTGCCGCCGAAGAAGACGGCCGAGGGGCGCGAGATCGAAGACCCGCGCGCCGAGCTGGTGCGGCGCCTGCTGGAGTACGAGCGCATGAA
>JAABTC010000153.1 GCA_011390055.1 Burkholderiales bacterium
TGCATGTCGAATCGCGCGGTGCGCTGACGCAGAACTGGTTCGGCAGCCTGATGTTCGAGTTGGTCCGTCACGGAGACGCATGATGGTCAACATCGACGACTTCGGCATGGACACGATCACGCTGGCGGGGCCGCTGGAGGCCAAGCTGCGCGCGGTGCGCGAGGGCGGCTTCGGCCAGATCATGCTGGCCGCACGCGACATCGTCGGCCACCCGCAGGGCATCGACGCGGCCATTGCCGCGGTCCAGGCCAGCGGCCTGCGGGTCACCGGCTTCCAGGTGCTGCGCGACTTCGAGGGCCTGACGGGCCACCTGCACGGCTACCGCGTCGACATGGCGCAGTCGATGATCGAGATGTGCAAGGCCCTGGGCAGCCCGCTGCTGCTGGCCTGCTCGTCGACCTCGCAACATGCCAGCGGCGAGATCGAGCTCGTCGCGCGCGACCTGCGCAAGCTGGCGATGCTGGCGCTGCCGCACCGCATCCGCATCTGCTACGAGGCGCTGTCCTGGGGCCGGCACATCAACGAATACCCGCAGGCATGGGCCGCGGTGGAGGCGGCCGATTGCCCCAACCTGGGCCTGTGCATCGACGCGTACCACGTCTTCGCGACCAACACCCCGCTCGGGCCGCTGGCCGACATCGATCCGGCCAAGATCTTCTTCGTGCAATTGGCCGACTTCATGTGGAACCAGGTCCGCACTGCGGAGGAGCGTCGCGACACGGCGCGCACTTTCCGCGTCTTTCCCGGTGAAGGGGTGCACAACACGCAAATGGCCGAGCTCGCGCGCTGCCTGGACCGCATGGGTTACCGCGGCGACTACAGCTTCGAGGTCTTCAACGACGATTACCAGCAACTGCCGCTGGCGACCGTGGTGGCGCGGGCGCGCCGGGCCGCCATCTGGCTGGCCGAAGACATCCTGCGCCGCTCGACCCCCCTGCCCGGGCAGATGCAACTGCGGCGCTCGCCGGTGCACACTGCGGCCTGAACCGAACCGACGGGCAGGCCCAGGCGCGATGAACCCCACCGATTCTCGACTTCCCGCTGCGGCGGGCCTGCATCCGCGCTCGCTCGAGCGCTTCCCTGAGCTGGCGCAGTCGGCCACCGACCTGTTGCGCAAACCGCCCGCGCTGCTCGGCCTGAGCGAAGCCGACGCGCGTTGCGTCGTCGGTTTCATGCAACTGCTCGACTATGCCAAGGGGGCCACGCTGCTGCGCGAGCACGACCGTGTGGCCACCGGCTACATGCTGCTGGTGCTGAGCGGCGAGGTCTCGGTGGAAACCTCGGCCCCCGGGCACGAGAGCGACGCGGTGACGATCTCGGCGCTGGGCGCAGGCTCGCTGCTCGGCGAGATGTCGCTGCTCGACGGCGAACCGCGCTCGACCCAGTGCACCGCCATCTCGCCGGTGCAGTGCGCAGGCCTGTCGCGCGAGGGCCTGGACCGGCTGATCCTGCAACGGCCGCTGGTGGCGGCCCGCCTGCTGGCGGAAGTCGGATCGATCATCGCCAACCGGCTGCGCGCGCTGAGCGACCAACTGCGGCTTTACGCCCAGCTCACGGCGTCGATGCAGCGGGAGATCGATCGGTTGAAGGCGCGCGGCTGACGCGCGATCGGCTCACGCGCCCCCCAGCGCCTCGCGCACGGCACCCAGCTGGCGCCGAGAAACCGCCAGCCACTCGTCGACCGGCGCCACCTGCACCGCCCAGCCGATCTCGTGGCCCGTGCCCTCGTCGTCGTCGTCGGCCATGCGCCGGCGCTCCAGCAGGCGCACCGCGTCGCGCGCGACCAGTGCATTGCGGTGCACGCGCAGAAAGCGCGGGCCCAGGCGTTGCTCGAGCTCGGTCAGCGAATCGTCGAGCACCCAATGGCGGCCGGCGGTGCGCAGCGTCACGTACTTCAGTTCGGCCTTGAGATAGACGACGTCGGCCAGCGGGATGCGCGCCACGCGGCCACGCTCGCTGACCACCAGCACGCCGGCGTTCGGGCTGGAAGGGTCGGGCTCGGGCGCGGGGCGCCGGCGCGCCGCGCGTTCGAGCGCAGCGGCCAGGCGTTCGCGCTTGACCGGCTTGGTCAGGTAGTCGGCGGCGTCGAGATCGAACGCGGCCACCGCATGTTCGGTGTGCGCGGTGACGAAAATCACCACCGGCGCGTCGGGCTGTCTCTGCAGCTCTGCGGCCAGCACCGTGCCGGAAGGCCCCGGCATCTGGATGTCGAGCAGCACGACGTCGGCCATGGATTCGGCCAGCCATTGCCGGGCTTGCGGCACGTTCGCGCATTGGCCCACCACGCTGCAGCGCGGTTCGGTGCATTCGGCCACGAGGCTGGCCAGCCTCGCCCGGGCCAGGGCTTCATCGTCGACGATCAGCACGCGCAGCATGGACCCTCCCGCTCGCCGTCACGCCGCGGCCAGCGGCACGGTGATGCGCACCCGGTGGCGTCCCGGGGTGCGCTCGACATCGAACTGTGCGTCCAGGTCGTGCAGCAGGCGCAGGCGCTCGCGCACGTTGGCCAGCGCCAGGCCATGGCCGGGGCGCGAGGCCGAGGCGCCGACCGTGTTGTCGACCGTGATCTCGACGCGCCCCAGGCGCACCCGCGTGCGCACCCGCACCGTGCCGCCCAGCTCGGCCGGCTCGACGCCGTGGCGCACCGCGTTCTCCAGCAAGGGCTGCAGCACCAGCGGTGGTAACCGTGCCACTTCGGCCGCCGGCTCGAGTTGCCACTCCAGACGCAGCCGCTCGCCGAAACGCAACTGCTCGATGGCCAGGTAGCGCTTGGCCAGGGCCAGCTCGCTGGCCAGGGTGACCGAACCGCTGCCGCCCTCGGTGTCGGCCAGCGCCACATGGAACAGCTCGGCCAGGTCTTCCAGCACCGCTTCGGCGCGCGGCGGGTCGATGCGCACCAGCGAGACCGCCGTGTTGAGCGTGTTGAACAGGAAGTGGGGCCGGATGCGCGACTGCAGTTCGGCCAAGCGCGCGCGGGCGTCGGCCGGCATGCGCTGGCCTTCCCGCCACTGCAGCCACAACATCAGCACACCGGCCAGAGCTGCCCCGATCAGCGGCAGGGCCATCAAGCGCAGCGGACGCGGTTCGAGCAGCTGCAACCAGAACATCGGCAGGCACGCGGCCAGGGCCAAGACGGCACCCAGCAACAACGGCAGGAGGGTGCGTGCCACGCGGCCTTGACGGGCCAGCGGGCGACGCAGTGCGCACACGAGGGCCAGCCAGGCGAGTGTGCCGGTGAGCGCGGCCGCGATGGCCGGACCCAGCACGCCCATGGCCTGCTCGCTGCTGTCGGTGCCGGCCATCACGGCCAGCACCACCGCACCATTGACCGCCAACAGTGCGCGCAGTGCCAGCGCACCCCGGCAGACATCGAAGGCCGCTCCGCTGGCCGCCGCCGCCGTGCCGGCGGACGGCACCGCACGCGCAGGTGTGAGCGTCGAATCGAGCGGCGCGGGCCGCGTTGAGGCGGGCCACAGACCGGCAGCGTCGCTGGCGCGCGTTGCGGCAGAGGCGGTGTCGGACGGGCTCGGCATCGGCGGGTGGGGGCCAGGCGTGGGGGGTGTACGGTCGAAGGCGCTAAAGGCAGAGGGCGCGGCAGGCGCGTGGGCGTCGATAGAATCGTTCGCACCCGGGACGTCTCCGGGCGGTTGACGGCATTGTGTCCCAGCCACCTGCATTTTCGGGCCACCGCGCGCACGGTGGCGACACCATGTCCCCCACGCCCACGAACCCTCTGGACAACAAGTCACAGGCCTGGTCGGCGCTGTTCTCCGAACCGATGAGCGCGCTGGTGCAGCGCTACACCGCCAGCGTGCATTTCGACCAGCGGCTGGCCGCGGCCGACATCGCCGGCAGCCTGGCGCATGCCGAGATGCTGGCAGCGCAGGGCGTGATTTCGGCGGCCGACCATGCCGGCATCCAGCGCGGCATGGCGCAGATCGCAGCCGACATCGAGGCCGGCCGCTTCGAGTGGAAACTCGAGCTCGAAGACGTGCACCTGAACATCGAGGCGCGGCTGACGCAGCTGGTGGGCGATGCCGGCAAGCGGCTGCACACCGGCCGCTCGCGCAACGACCAGGTGGCCACCGACGTGCGGCTGTGGCTGCGCGGCGAGATCGATGCGCTGGCGCCGCTGCTCACGAGCCTGCAGCGCGCGCTGGTCGAAGCCGCGGCGCCGCATGCCGAAACGGTGATGCCGGGCTACACCCACATGCAGGTGGCCCAGCCGGTGAGCTTCGCGCACCACCTGCTGGCGTACGTCGAGATGTTCGCGCGAGATGCCGAGCGCCTGGCCGATGTGAGAAAGCGCGTCAACCGCCTGCCGCTGGGCGCGGCCGCACTCGCCGGCACCAGCTACCCGCTCGACCGCGATCGCGTGGCGCGCACGCTGGGCTTCGACGGCGTTTGCGCCAACAGCCTGGATGCCGTCAGCGACCGTGACTTCGCCATCGAGTTCGCCGCCTGGGCTTCGATCACGATGATGCACGTGTCGCGCCTGTCGGAAGAAATCGTGCTGTGGATGAGCCAGAACTTCGGCTTCATCGACCTGGCCGACCGCTACTGCACCGGCTCGTCGATCATGCCGCAGAAGCGCAACCCGGACGTGGCCGAACTCGCGCGCGGCAAGACCGGGCGCGTCTACGGCCACCTGATGGGCCTGCTGACCTTGATGAAAGGCCAGCCGCTGACCTACAACAAGGACAACCAGGAAGACAAGGAGCCGCTGTTCGACAGCGTCGACACGCTGGCCGCGACGCTGCGCATCATGGCCGAGATGGTCGCGGGCATCGTGGTCAAGCGCGAGGCGATGGCGCGTGCCGCGGCCAAGGGTTATGCCACCGCGACCGACCTGGCCGACTACCTGGTCAAGAAGGGCGTGCCGTTCCGCGACGCGCACGAGGTGGTCGCGCATGCGGTGAAGTTCGCAACGGCGCGCGGGATCGACCTGGCCGACCTGCCGCTGGACAGCCTGCAGCAGTTCCACGCTGCGATCGGCGACGACGTGTACGCGAAGGCCTTGACGCTGCAGGGCTCGTTGAATGCACGCCAGGTGGCCGGCGGTACCGCGCCTGAACGCGTGCGCGAAGCGATCGCTGCGCACCAGGCGCGGCTGCGCCCCACCGCGGGCTAGCGCAAGCGCTTCGATGCCGCTCGGCGAATTCGAACTGATCGCGCGTTATTTCACGCGCACCCCGCAGCGCGCGGCGCTGGGCAT
>JAABTC010000154.1 GCA_011390055.1 Burkholderiales bacterium
CGCGGGCCGTTGCGGGGTCATAGACGTAGGGCTTGCTCGCCTGCGTCCACGACCCCAGGCTGAGAATCACGCCTGGTTGCTGGTGGTGCCCGGCGAGCAGGACCACGTCACCCTGCACCGGGACCTCACCATTCCGACCCTGAGCCGACATCCGCTGAAATTGGCGCCCTACGGCAGTCGGTCGGACCTGCATGTCGCGGGCGGGGCGCGGCAGCAGTTGGAGCCGGAACCGGTAACTTGCGCGCTGTCCCGGGATCGAGTTGGGCGCGCTCCGTGTGATCGAGGGATGGGGCGACGATGTCCCCGACGGCAACGTCACCGATTTTCGTCGCGCGGTCCGACTGGTCGACGCACCCGCCTGAGGCGCCACGTACCTCGACGACGAACGGAAGTAAGCCGATTCGACATTGTCTGCCCGAGTGCGGGCGCGCGTCCTCTGGCAGCGCTGGCTCGCCAGAGCACAGCCTTTCGACCCCATCCGCTTCTATCCGGAAGTGAAGCTCGAGCGTTCGCTTTCTGCCCACCGACGTGGCCGGCGCCCCGATCCCTGCGCCGGATTCAAGCCACAAGCAAGCTGCGGCTGAAGCGCTGCCGCAGCGACTCGCGACATTGAGTACCTCATCAGCGACGATGTTCAGCATGCGCCCGAGCCGCCCGCCGCGCCAATGCATCTATCTGGCGCGAGTCCGGCCCAACACGCCCGCCCCCGCAAACCGTGCCCGCGAGCCGAGGCGCTCCTCGATGCGCAGGGCCTCGTTCCACTTGGCCATGCGCTCGCCGCGCGAGAAGGAGCCGACTTTGAGTTGACCGACGTGCCAGCCGATGGCCAGATCGACGATCGTCGTGTCCTCGCTCTCGCCCGAGCGCGCAGACACGATCCCCGCATAGTCGCACGCGCGAGCCGCGTCCCAGCAGTGCAGCGTCTCGCTGAGAGTGCCGCGTTGGTTGGGCTTGAGCAGCACGGCGTTCGCAGCACCTGCGACGGCCGCCTGACGTAGTAAGGCTTCATCCGACACCAGAAAATCGTCACCCACCACCTGCAGCTTGTGGCCCGCGGCGCGCGTGAAGCGCGCAAAGGCGTCCGGGTCGTCCTCGGCCAGCGGGTCCTCGATGCTGGCGATGGGGAACTTCTCGCACCAGCGCAGCAGCAACTCGATCAGGCCGTCGCTGTCGAGTTCGCGGCGCTCCAGCCCAAGCTTGTAGCGGCCGCCGCGGCCGAAGTCGCTGGCCGCGATGTCAAGCGCGATGGCCACCTGCTCGCCGGGCACGAAGTGCGCTCGCTCGATGGCGTTGACCAGCGCTTCAAGTGCTTCTTCGTTGGTATCGAATGCGGGCCACCAGCCACCCTCGTCGGCCACACCGAAACGCGCACCGCGCGATTGCATCAGCGCTCCGGCATGCCGGTAGACCTCGGCGGTCCACTCGAGCGCTTGCGTGAAACTGCTCGCACCGGGGCACACGACCATGAAGTCCTGAATGTCCACGCGCCTGCCGGCATGAGCACCGCCACCAAAGATCTGGATCTGCGGCATCGGCAGTTGCGTGGCATTGCCGCCACCCAGGTATCGGTACAGCGGCAGGCCCTGCGAAGCCGCGGCGGCATGCGCGACGGCCATCGACACGGAGAGCGTCGCGTTCGCGCCCAGACGTTGCTTGTTTGCAGTGCCGTCCAGCTGAATCAGCCGCTCATCAAGCGCGGCCTGGTCGTCGGCAGCCATCCCGAGCACGGCGCGCGCGATCTCCTCATTGACATGGGCCACGGCACGCAGCACGTCGAGCCCGCCGAAGCGCTCACCGCCGTCACGCAGCTCCAGTGCCTCGCGCGAACCCTTGCTGGCGCCGGCTGGCACGATTGCGCGGCCCACGGCACCATCGTGCAGGTGAACCTCGGTCTCCACTGTGGGGCGACCGCGGCTGTCCCAAACGCGGCGGGCATGGACCCCACTGATTTCACAGGGATGAGTCATTTGTCCAGTTCACCTTCCCACGCGATGCGCACGTTGGCCAGTTGCGAGACGGGCCCCATCAGCAACGCGCCGCCGGTGCGGCGCACTGCATTGCGTTGCGCGTCCGACGTCACGTATTCCACCGGCGACTTGCCATCCACCCGCGCGAGCAACAACCCCGGCAGCAACGCTGCCGCACGCTGCTCGACACTCGCTCGTGGCTCCCAGTCAACCTGTTCGAGGTAGGCCTCGGCCAAGGCAGCGAAACAGCCGAGAAAGCCGGTCCTGGCGTGCGGTGTCCAAAGGCACTTGAGCAGCAGGTGGTTGAGGCAGAACGCCAGGTCGAACGCCGGGTCGCCCCACCACGCGCATTCGGCATCGACAAACACCGGCCCGTGGGGTCCGATCAGGATGTTCTTGGGGCTCACGTCGCCATGCACGAGCACGCGCTTGTGGGCCTGTGTCTGCGCGACCAGCGCGTGCAGCGCGGGCGCGAGGTCCGGGTGCTTCGACGCCGTGGCGATGAGATAGGGCTCGAGGCGGATGTCGAAGAAGATCCGGTCGGTGTCGAACTGCGAGCCCAGCTCTGCGTGCGCAGCGGAGTACCCATGGATGCGCGCGAGCGTGCGGCCGACCGCCTGCGCAGTGGTGATGTCAGCGTGGCCCTGGTGCAGCTGTTCCTTCCAAAGCTGATGGTTTGTCGGCGGCAGGTAGCTCATCACCAGCACGCCGAGCGCCGCGTGTTGGCCCAGTACGCGCGGCACGCTGTCGGGCACGGCGGCGTTGGCTACCTGCATCCAGCGCGCCTCGTACTGGTTGCGCTCGATGGGGGCGCGCCAATCGGCTGCCACGCGCAGCTGGGGCAGTGCCCGCTTGGCGCAGACCGGGCCTTGCGGCGTGTCGATGCGCCAGATGTCGGAGGAAACGCCGCCGGTCAGCGGCACACCGCCCGGCGTCTCGCTGCCGGCCAACCCCAGCTCGCGCAGGGCCTGCGCGAATTCCGGTGGCACAGACTGAGTGGCTTCGGACATCACGTGGAACGAGTGCGACCCGACTCCACCAGCTTGACCAGGGCGTTCAGGGTTTGGTTGACCGGCGTCGCAATGCCGAGCTCGGCGCCCCGACGCACCACAAAGCCGTTGAGGTGATCGATCTCGCTCGGCTTGCTGCGCGCCATGTCCTGCGCGGTGGACGAGAGTTGCGCCGGCATGGCGCGCGCAATGTTCTCCATCGCCTCGAGTGCGGCGCCCAGCTGCAGGCTCTGCCCATCGGCCTGGGCCACGGCCACCACTTCGCGTACCACGGCGCGTTGCACCTCGACAATGGCCGGCAGCGCTGCCATCTGACCATAGGGCAGCTGCGCCAAGCCCGAGATGGCGTTGTAGGCGCAGTTGACCATCAGCTTGCTCCAGAGCTCGCCCATCACGTCAACCGAGATGCGAACGGGCACCTGGGCTGTCGCAAACAGGTCGACCACGGCATGCAGGAGCTGCTGTTGTCCGGCGTCGTGTGCCGCCGCGGCATCGCGCGGGCCGATCACCAGATCGCCGCGACCGTGGTGCGTCACGACGCCGGCCTCGGGCATCGCGGTGGCGACGTACACCACCGTCGGCACCACGGTCTGCCGCACATGGCGCGCGATGGTCGCGGCGTTGTCGACGCCGTTCTGCAGACTGAGCACGAGTGCATCCTTGCCGAGCAGCGGCGCGAGCTGGCGCGCCACCGGTTCGGTGTCGGTGGACTTCACGCAGAACAACACCAGGTCTGCTGAACGCACGACTGCGAGTTCGGTCGATGTGGCCAAGTGCACGGTCTCCACACCGCCGGCCATGTGGAGCAAGAGACCGCGGCTGTCGATGGCCTGCACATGGGGCGCGCGGCCGACCAGTGTGACAGAGTGGCCGGCCCGCGCCAGCATGGCTCCAAAGAAGCTGCCGACAGCCCCGGCGCCTACGACCGCGGTGGAACGGAACGGTGAGGGCACGACGCGGTCACTTTCGCAAAGGCGAGACGTTGCTCATGCCCTCAGTATGCAATGGTCAAGTGGGTCCCGTTGCTACTCGAACGCGTCACCGCTGCCCTGCCACCTCGACGCCAAGGCCTCGCCGCAATCGCCAAAGACATTCAAGATCGCTCTGACGTTGACCGGCACGTTGACGATGGCGACGAACGAGCGCTGACAGGCTGCGTCCAAAGGCATCCATCGAGGGCAAGGACGACGGGTGACCACAAAGCGACCCGTGATTCTTCACTTTCGACCCTGAGCAGACGGTCGAGTGGGATCAGAGCGGTCGTTCGCGTCCTATCTCAACCCCGAATGATTCCCGCAGGCACGGCGTACCTGCTCAGCCGTTCCACCGCACAAGAGATTTTCAGCGTTCGTTGAAAACAGGCCGGCAGTTGAAAGTAGCTTCAACGCTTTCACTAAAGTGGTATTTTCAACAAATGCTGGCCGATCCTGCGGCTGCCGCAGGCATGAACCGATGAACGACCTGCTGATCCGAGGCGCACGCCTGTGGGGTCGCGCCGAGACCGGTCTGGCGGTGCGCAACGGCCGCATCGCTGCCACCGGCGCAGCCGCCGAAGCCGCGCCAGCCGTCGATACGATCGACGCCACCGGCGCCCTGCTGCTGCCGGGGCTGGTCGACGGCCATGCGCACCTGGACAAGACGCTGTGGGGCGAGCGCTGGCATCCGCACCAGGCCGGACCGACGATTGCCGATCGGATCGACAACGAACGCCGCGTGCTGCAGGGCCTGGGGCTGTCGCCGCAACGGCAGAGCGCGCGCCTGCTGCGCCACATGATCGCGCGCGGCACCACCCATGTCCGCACCCATGTCGACGTCGGGCCCGACGTCGGTTTGGCCCACCTGCACGGCGTGCTGGCCACGCGCGAGACGCACCGCGACTGGATCGACCTGCAGATCGTCGCCTTTCCTCAGACCGGTGTGATGCGGCGGCCGGGCACGCTGGACCTGCTCGATGCCGCGGTGCGCGAGGGTGCGGAGGTGATCGGCGGGCTCGACCCGCACGCGATCGACGGCGATGCCGCCGGCCAGCTCGACGGACTGTTCGCGATCGCGGCGCGGCGCGGCTGCGCGATCGACATCCACCTGCACGAGCGTGGCGAGGAAGGGGAGCGCAGCGTTGCGATGATCTGCGACCGCACCGAGGCGC
>JAABTC010000155.1 GCA_011390055.1 Burkholderiales bacterium
GGCCGGCGCTGGATCGCCAGCTTTGGGTACGGCCTGGGCGCGCGCGCCAGCTGCGTCCGCACTTGCTCGAGGTGGTTGCTGTAGAGATGGCAATCGCCGCCGGTCCAGATGAAATCGCCGACGTCCAGGTCGCATTGCTGCGCCAGCATGTGCGTGAGCAGCGCGTAGCTGGCGATGTTGAAGGGCACCCCCAGGAAGATGTCGGCGCTGCGCTGGTAAAGCTGGCACGACAGCTTGCCCTCGGCCACGTAGAACTGGAAGAAGGCGTGGCAGGGCAGCAGTGCCATCTTGGAAAGTTCGGCCACGTTCCAGGCGCTGACGATGATCCGGCGCGAGTCGGGCTGGGTCTTGAGCTGCTTGACGACCTCGGCGATCTGGTCGATGTGGCCGCCGCCGGGCGTCGGCCAGGAGCGCCACTGCACGCCGTAGACCGGGCCGAGGTCGCCGTCGGGCTTGGCCCACTCGTTCCAGATCGTCACGCCGCGTTCCTGCAGCCACTTCGCGTTGCCGTCGCCGCGCAGGAACCACAGCAGCTCGAGGATGACCGACTTCAGGTGCACCTTCTTCGTGGTGACGAGCGGAAACCCCTCGGCCAGCGGAAAGCGCATCTGGTGCCCGAACACGCTGCGCGTGCCGGTGCCGGTGCGGTCGGACTTGAGTACGCCGTGGTCGAAGACATGGCGCATCAGGTCTTCGTATTGCGAGCGGACAGGCGGCACGTCGACGGGCTCCAAACGGGGTGTCATTTCATTATCAGCCTGCCGTTGCGCTGTCCGGCGCCAGTTCGAACTGCATCGCCGCCAGCCGCGCATACAGCCCACCGCGCGCGACCAGCTCGGCGTGCGTGCCGGTGTCGACGATGCGGCCGTGGTCGAGCACCACGATCCGGTCGGCACGCTGCACGGTGGCCAGGCGGTGTGCGATGACGAGGGTGGTGCGCCCGCGCATCGCCGATTCGAGGGCCGCCTGCACCATGCGCTCGCTTTCGGCGTCGAGTGCGCTGGTGGCCTCGTCGAGCAGCAGCAGCGGCGGGTTCTTCAGCATCGCGCGCGCGATCGAGATACGCTGCCGCTGCCCGCCCGACAGGCGCACGCCGCGCTCGCCCAGGTAGGTGCCGTAGCCCTGGGGCAGCGCCAGGATGAAGTCGTGCGCAAAGGCGGCTCTCGCGGCCGCGATCACGTCGTCGTCGCTGGCGTCGGGGCGGCCGTAGCGGATGTTCTCGAGCGCACTGGTCGAGAACACCACGCTGTCCTGCGGCACGATGCCCACACGCTGGCGCAGCGTGGCCAGGGCCAGCTCGCGCACCGGCACGCCATCGATCGAGACCGTGCCGTGTTGCGCGTCGTAGTAGCGCAGCAGCAGCTGCAGCACGGTGCTCTTGCCGGCACCGCTCGGGCCGACCAGGGCCACGGTTTCGCCCGCACGCACCGCGAGGTCGATTTCGCGCAGGGCCGGCTGCAGCGGGCGCGACGGGTAGTTGAAGCTGACACCGCGCAGCTGCAGCGTCGAGCCGCGCTCGGCCGCCGGCAGGGCGCGCGGGTGCAGCGGTTCCTCGACCGGGGAACGCGTGGCCAGCAGCTCCATCAGGCGTTCGGTGGCGCCGGCCGCCCGCAGCAGGTCGCCGTAGACCTCCGACAGCACCGCCACGCTCGACACCAGGATCAGCACGTACACGACGGTCTGCCCCAGGTGGCCCGGCGTGATGCTGCCGGCCAGCACCGCCTGCGTGCCCTGGTACAGCCCCCACAACAACGCACCGAAGGTGGCGGTGATGATGAAGGCCACCAGCATCGAGCGCACCAGGGTGCGCTTGCGTGCGGTCTCGAAGGCATGTTCGGTGGCGACCGCGAAACGGTCGGCCTCGCGCCGCTCCTGCGTGTAGCTCTGCACCACCGGAATGGCGTTCAGCACCTCGGCCGCGATGGCGCTCGAATCGGCCACGCGGTCCTGGCTGGCGCGCGAGAGCTTGCGCACGCGCCGGCCGAAGTAGACGCTGGGCAGCACCACCAGCACCAGGATGCCCAGCACCTGGGTCATCACGTACGGGTTCGTGATCACCAGCATGGCCAGTGCGCCGATGCCCATCACGGTGTTGCGCAACCCCATCGACAGGCTGGAGCCGACCACGGTCTGCACCAGCGTGGTGTCGGTGGTCAGGCGCGACAGCACCTCGCCGGTCTGCGTGGTCTCGAAGAATTCGGGGCTTTGTTCGACCACGTGCGCATACACCGCGTTGCGCAGGTCGGCCGTGACCCGTTCGCCGAGCCAGCTCACCATGTAGAAGCGCAGCGCCGAAAACAGGCCCAGCGCAGCCCCCACGCCGAACAGCGCAGCGAAGTGGCCGCGCAAGGCCATCACGCGCTGCCCCGGGTCGGCCGCCACCAGGCCGCTGTCGATCAGCGACTTCAAAGCCAGCGGCAGCACCAGCGTGCTGACGGCCGCCATCACCAGAAACAGCACCGCCAGCGCGATGCGGCCGCGGTAGGGGCGCAGGAAGGGCAGCAGGCCGCTCAGCGAGCGCGGAGAATCCGCGCTGGCGCGGGTGGAGGGGGCGGACATGGGCCGAGAGTCTATGCGGCGCACCGCGCCGCACCCCGCAGCACGGGGGTGATTTGGACATTTGCACGCGCAGGGCAGGAGCGGCTGTGGTCGAATAGCCCGATGTCGAGCAACCCCTTCCGCCGCGCACGCTGGAGCCGCCGCGTCCAGCAGGCTCTGACGTCGCTCGGCGTGTTGCGCTCCACCGCCTTGCTCACCGTCTGCGTGGCCGTGCTGGCCCTGGCGTTCACGCACGCCGCGCTCGCGCTCGCTGGCGGTACCGAGCGTTGGCTGGCCAGCGGCATCGTGCTGCTGTGTGCGCTGCTGATCACCCCGTCGATCGTCGGCCCGCTGCTGCGGCTGGTCTGCGAGCTCGAAGCCGCGCGCGCCCAGCTGAACGTGCTGGCCACGCGCGACGAACTCACCGGCGTGCACAACCGGCGGCACTTTCTGGTGCTGGCCGAACGCGAGTGGGCGCGTTGCCGCCGTTACGACATGGGCGCGGCGCTGTTGATGATCGACGTCGATCACTTCAAGCAGGTCAACGATGCCCACGGCCACCTGGCCGGCGACCTGATCCTGCGCGAGATCGCGCGCGCCGCCGGCGACACCTTGCGCCAGCCCGACCTGCTGGGCCGCTTCGGTGGCGAAGAGTTCGTCGTCTTCCTCCCGCATGCCGACCCGCTGGGTGCGCTCGACGCCGCCGAGCGCATCCGCGACCGCGTCTCGAAGTTGCAGTTCGAATGGAAGGGCCGCGCGGTGAAGGCCACCGTGAGCGTGGGAGCGGTCGCCCTCGATGCCGTGCACGACGGGCTGGAGGCGCTGATCCAGGATGCCGACCAGGCCCTGTTTGCTGCCAAGGACGCCGGCCGCAACTGCGTGCGCAGCGTGCCGGCGCAGCCACGCCGCAGCGGTGAAGTGCGGCCGGTCACGCTCGGCTGAAGGGCCGGCGCTACAGCCGCAGCGGCATCGCGTAGCCGGTCATCTCGAGGTAGCCGGTGCCCACGCGCCGTCCGTCGGCATCGACCAGGGTCGACAGCCCCTCCCAGTACACCGTGCCGGTGCTGTTGCGCCCGTCGAGTTCTTGCGCGTCGACCAGCGCCCGTACCTCGAACCGGCCGGCCGGGGTCTCGATGCGCCAGCGCACCGGGTAACGCGCGCGGGTCGCGCCGCTCGTCCAGTGTGCCAGCGCCTCGAATTTCGCCTGGCCATCGGTGAAGTCGCGCACTGCGCCGCCGCGCGGGCGGTGGCTGCCGCCCGACCACAGCGCGCTGCCGTCGGCACGGCGCAGCTGGAAGGCGGTGAGGGCGCTGCCGTCGTCGAGGTTGATGCCGATCCAGTCCCAGCCGACGGCGCCTTCGGGCAGGACCGATTCGCTCCATTCGTGGTCGAGCCAGGCGCCGCCGCGCACCGCGCGTGGGCGGCCGGCGTGCTGCAGGGTGCCCCGCACGCTGAGTTGCGGCTGGGTGTAGTAATGGCTGGCCTGCGCCGTGTCGGGCCCCTTGCGGCTGTAGCCGGCCCGGCCTTGCAGCAGCAACGGCTGCGTCGGTGCGAGCACGAGCCGGTAACCGAACGCGGCACCCTCATCGGCGAGCACGGCGCGGTAGCTGCCGGCGTCGCGCTCGAAGCGCCAGTCGCCGAGGTGCACCCGCGTATCCTCGAGCGCCGCTGCGGCACGCGGTGCCGCCGGGTCGCCGTTCCAGCGCGCGATGCGTTCGGCATGCACCAGACGCTGGCCAGCCAGGTCGGTGAGGGCCGCATGCGCGAACAGCAACTGGCCGGCGCCGAAACGGCCGCGGCTGCGCTCGGCCAGGCCCGTGCGCGAACGGAAGAAGGTGAGCTGGAAACCGAACGCGGGTTGCAGCGGTGGCGGGGGCGCCTCGCGGGTGTCTGCGGGGGCTTCGGCCAGCCAGCCCGTGGCGTACCACCACTCGATGCGCGTCTCGGGGTGCGCGCCATGGTCGCGTGGGAACTGCAGCATGCGGGGTGCGATCAACGGCGCAGCCGCCGGTGCCGTCTGCGCCTGCGCCGTGCGCGCACGGGCGGCGCAGGCCGCGAGCGCCAGCGCCAGCCAGCCGCGACGGCGCATCACCAGTCTTCCTTCACCGCGGCCACGGCGTCGCGCGAGGCTGCCGCACGCGCGCTGAAGGCGGCGGTGGCACTGCCGGCCAACAACACCGCGGCAGCGAGGGCCGCCAAACGACCCCAAGGCAGCAGCATGTCCATGGTCCAGTGGAAGCTTTGCGGGTTCACCACGTGCACCAGCACGGTCGCCACACCGAGGCCCAGCGCCAGCCCGGCCAGGGCGCCGGCGGCCGTCCAGGCCGCGCCCTCTCCGGCCACCACGCCGACGATCTGGCCGCGCGTCAGACCGAGGTGGGCCAGCAGCCCGAACTCGCGCCGCCGCGCCAGCACCTGGGCCGAAAAACTCGCGGCGATGCCGGCCAGGCCGATCGCAATCGCCACCGCCTGGAGGTAGTAGGTGACGGCGAAGCTGCGGTCGAAGATGGCCAACGACAACGTGCGCAGTGCGCCGGTGGTGGAGAACTCGAGCAGCGCCGGCTCGCCCGCGGTCTGACGCAAC
>JAABTC010000156.1 GCA_011390055.1 Burkholderiales bacterium
GTGCGCTGTTCGGGCCCGAGACCGTCGTCGTGACGATGATCAACGGCGTGCCCTGGTGGTACTTCCAGCGCCTGGGCGGCGCCTTCGACGGCCGTACGCTCACGAGCGTCGACCCGGACGGCGCGCTGGCCGCGGGCATCGAGGTCGAGCGCATCGTCGGCAGCATCGTCTACCCGGCGGCCGAACTGGTCGAGCCGGGTGTCGTGCGGGTCATCGAAGGCAACCGCTTTTCTCTCGGCGAACTCGATGGACAGCGCACGCCGCGCATCGACGCGCTCAGCAAGTCGATGATGGCGGCCGGCTTCAAGGCGCCGGTGTCGCGCGACATCCGCAGCGAGATCTGGGTCAAGCTGTGGGGCAACCTCAGCTTCAACCCGATCAGCGCGCTGACCCATGCAACGCTCGAAGACATCTGCCGGTTCCCGCCCGGCCGCGAGCTGGCTGGGAAGATGATGGCCGAAGCCCGCGCCGTGGGCGAGAAGCTCGGCGTCGAATTCAAGGTTTCGCTCGAGCAACG
This sequence comes from Burkholderiales bacterium, assembly GCA_011390055.1. Taxonomy (GTDB): domain Bacteria; phylum Pseudomonadota; class Gammaproteobacteria; order Burkholderiales; family Burkholderiaceae_C; genus CADEEN01. The sequence goes on from JAABTC010000156.1 coordinate 518, forward strand.
CATTGCCGGCGCCGAAGGTGTGGGCCCGCACAAGACGTCGATGCTGCAGGACGTGGAACACGGCCGCGCGCTCGAACTGCAGGCCCTGGTGGGCAGCGTGGTCGAGCTGGCCCGCATCACCGACACACCCACGCCGACGATCGACGCGATCTACGCCGCCACGGCATTGCTTTCAGCCACGCTCGCAAAGCACGGCGGGCGGCTCGAGGTGCAGCCGGTCTGAAGGGCGCTGGTGATGCGTGAGGATGGTGCCCGGGGCCGGACTCGAACCGGCACGCCTTGCGGCGAGGGATTTTGAGTCCCTTGCGTCTACCGATTTCGCCACCCGGGCAGGGAACTGAAGGCTGCACGCGGTAGCGCGTGAGGCCGAATTATCACACGCACCCCTGCGCGCCTGCAGGGCGATACTGCCGCTGCGACAATCCCGGCATGCCTGTCTACAAGACCCTCGAAGACGTGATCGGCGCCACGCCGCTGGTGCAATTGCAACGCCTGCCCGGCGACGCCAACCGGCAGCGCGGCAACGTGATCCTGGGCAAGCTGGAGGGCAACAACCCCGCCGGTTCGGTGAAGGATCGGGCTGCGATGAGCATGATCGCGCGGGCCGAGGAGCGCGGCGAGATCGCGCCGGGCGACATGCTGATCGAAGCCACTTCGGGCAACACCGGCATCGCGCTGGCGATGGCCGCAGCCATCCGCGGTTACCGCATGACCTTGATCATGCCGGAGGACCTGTCGATCGAACGCGCGCAGACCATGAAGGCCTTCGGCGCCGACCTGGTCCTGACGCCGCGCTCCGGCGGCATGGAGTACGCGCGCGACCTGGCGCTGAAGCTGCAAGCCGATGGCAAGGGACGCGTGCTCGACCAGTTCGGCAATCCCGACAATCCGCGCATCCACTTCGAGAGCACCGGCCCGGAAATCTGGAACGATACCGACGGACGCATCACGCATTTCGTCAGCGCGATGGGCACCACGGGCACCATCACCGGCGTGTCGCGTTACCTGAAGGAACGCAATCCGGCGGTGCGCATCGTCGGAGCGCAGCCGAGCGAAGGTTCGCGCATCCCCGGCATCCGCAAATGGCCCGAGGCTTACCTGCCGACCATCTACGACCCGACGTTCGTCGACGAGATCGTGCTGGTGAGCCAGGCCGACGCCGAGGAGATGGCGCGCCGACTGGCGCGCGAGGAGGGCCTGTTCGCCGGCATCTCGGCGGCCGGCGCCTGCTGCGTGGCACTGAGCCTGGCCGAACGCGTGGAAAACGCCACGATCGTCTTCATCGTCTGCGACCGCGGCGACCGCTACCTGTCGACCGGCGTTTTCCCAGCGTGATCAGCGCGGCCTAGAATTCCGGTTTGGAAGGAAACCATGGACGCCCAAAAAGAACTCGACACCCGCGGCCTGAACTGCCCGCTGCCGATCCTCAAGGCCAAGAAGGCACTGGCCGACATGTTGAGCGGCGAGGTGCTCAAGGTGGTGGCCACCGACCCCGGGTCGGTGCGTGACTTCCAGGCCTTTGCCCGCCAGACCGGCAACGAGCTGGTCGAACAGGCCAGTGGCGAGAAGGAATTCGTGCACTACCTGCGCCGCAGGTAGTGGGTTGCCACCCGCGCCCCCGCGGATGGGTGGTTGATCAGCGAACGCTGGCCAGGAACTCGCGGAAACCCGGGCCGAGTTGCGGGTGCGCCAGCGCCAACTCGACGTTGGCCTGCAGGAAGCCTTCCTTGCTGCCGCAGTCGTAGCGCTTGCCCTCGTAACGGTAGGCGAAGACCTTCTCGCGGCGCAACAGGCCGGCAATGCCGTCGGTGAGCTGGATCTCGCCGCCGACACCGCGCTGCTGGGTGGCAATCTCGTGGAACACGCCCGGCGTGAGGATGTAGCGGCCGGCCACGCCCAGGCGTGACGGGGCCTCTTCGGGCTTGGGTTTTTCGACGATGCGCTCGATGTTGACGAGCCGGTCGTTCACCGCGGTGCCGGCGACGATGCCGTAGCGCTGGGTGTGCTCGGCGGGCACTTCCTGCACCGCCAGGATCGACACCCGCCACTCCTTGTACTGCTCGACCATCTGCGCCAGCACCGAGGGTTGGCCCACCATCAGGTCGTCGGCCAGCAACACCGCGAACGGCTCGTTGCCGATCAGGCGCTGGCCGCAGAGCACGGCATGGCCGAGGCCCAGGGCCTGGGCCTGGCGCACGTAAATACAATCCATGTCATCGGGCTTGACGCTGCGCACAACGTGCAGTAATTCCGCCTTACCCGCTTGTTCGAGGGCTACTTCCAATTCGAACGTCATGTCAAAGTGGTCCTCGATGGGACGCTTGTGGCGTCCCGTGACGAAGATCATCTCTCTGACGCCGGCGGCATACGCCTCTTCGACAGCGTACTGGATCAGTGGCTTGTCGACCACCGGCAACATCTCCTTCGGCTGGGCCTTCGTGGCCGGCAGGAATCGAGTTCCGAGACCTGCCACGGGAAAGATCGCCTTCTTGATGTTCATTTGCTTACAATTAACGAGGGGGAGACGGGCAGATTCTGTCATGGGCATTCCGAGTGCCCGGCCAGCGTCAAGCCCCGCACCGGCATGGATGTCCTGATCGTCGAACCGCTCGAGCCGGAGGTCATGCAATGGCTCGGCGAGCGCCATGCCGTGCGTTACGCCCCGGAGTTGGCGCGCGAGCCGCGGGCGTTGCGACAGGCGCTGTTCAACGTGCGTGCGCTGGTGATCCCGCCTTCGGTGGCGCTGGACGCGCAGGTGCTGCATTACGCGCCCGTCCTGCGCGCCGTCGGCCGGCTCAGCGCCGGTGCCGAGAACATCGACCTCGATGCCTGTGGGCGTGCCGGCGTCGAGGTGGTGCGCAGCGCCACCGCCAGCGCGGCGGCCGAGGCCGAGTTCATGATCGGCGCGCTCTTGGCGATGCTGCGACGCGTGCCGGTGGTGAACGCGGAAGGCCTGCTGGTGGGGCGCGAACTCGGCGGCGCCACCATCGGGCTGGTGGGCATGGTGCCCGCGGCGCGGTCGCTGGCGCAGCTGCTGATGGCCTTCGGTTCGCGCGTGGTGGGCTACGACCCTTCGGTGCACGCTTCCGACAGCGTCTGGGCGCGCTGGCGCGTCGAGCCGCTGCCGCTGCGCGAGCTGATGGAGCAAAGCGACGGCGTCTGCGTTCAGCTGGGCTACTTCACGCGCTACCAGGGCCTGATCGGTGAACGCTTCCTGCCGTTCTGCAAGCCCAACCAGGTGCTGGTGAGCATCGCGCATTCGAGCCTGTTCGACGAGTCGTCGCTGGCCGAAGTGCTGGCGACGGGCCGCATGGCGGCGGCCTGGTTCGACAGCCTGGAGCCGGGTGCGATGGACCCCGGGCGCCCGCTGCACGACATCGACACGCTGCAGATCACGCCCCGCGTGGCCAGCACCACGCGCGAATCGCGCATCCGCAGTGCCTGGGCGGTTGCGCGCCGCATCGACGAACTGCTCAACGCGAGCAGCACCCCGACGCGTCCTGACTTCAAATCGACGGCGCCAGACGTGCCGCTTGATCTTCCAGCCGACGAATCGTCTGGCTGAAGTCGTCCAGGCGCTGTCGCTCCTGGTCGACCACCGCCGCCGGTGCGCGTGCCACGAACCCCTGGTTGTCGAGCTTCGCGCGGGCCTTGGTGATCTCTCCCCGCAGCCGATCGATTTCCTTGGCCAGCCGCACCAGCTCGGCCGCCACGTCGATCTGCACCTCGAGCGCCAGGCGCGCGGCGCCTTGCACCGCCACCGGCGCGTTGCCCGTGGCCGCGGTGAAGGCGGCCTCGTCAGGCAGGCGTTTCACGTCCGAGAGCTTGGCCAGCGCCTTCAGCAGCGGCGCGGCGGCGTCGAAAAATGTGGCATCGCCGTCGACCAGCAAGGGCACGCGCTCGGCCGGCGACAACGACATCTCGCTGCGCAGGTTGCGGCAGGCGCCGACCACGGCTTTGAGCTGAGCGACCCAGGCATCGGCCTGCGGGTCGATGCGGTCGGGCCGCGCCACGGGGTAGGGCGCCGCGACGATGCCGCTGGCGTGGCCGGCCTTGCGCTCGGCCACCGGCGCCACGCGCTCCCAGAGCTCGGCAGTGATGAACGGCGTCAACGGGTGCAGCAGCCGCAGCACGGTCTCGAGCACGCGGATCAGCGTCTGCCGTGACGCGCGTTGCTGCGCCGGCGTGCCGCTGGCGATCTGCGCCTTGGCAATCTCGAGGTACCAGTCGCAGTACTCGTCCCAGACGAAGGCGTAGGCGGCGTTCGCGACGTTGTCCAGGCGGTAGTCGGCGAAGCCCTGGGCCACGGCGGCTTCGACGCGCTGCAGTTCACCGACGATCCAGCGGTCGGCCATCGAGCGCTCGACCTCGGCCCCCGCCGCAAAGCCGCAGTCCTGGCCTTCGCAGTTCATCAGCACGAACCGCGTCGCGTTCCAGAGCTTGTTGCAGAAATTGCGGTAGCCCTCGCAGCGCTGGGTGTCGAAGTTGATGCTGCGACCCAGGCTGGCGTAGCTCGCCATCGTGAAGCGAAGCGCGTCGGCGCCGTACGCCGGCATGCCGCCCGGAAACTCCTTGCGCACCCGCGCGGCCACCTTCGGG
>JAABTC010000157.1 GCA_011390055.1 Burkholderiales bacterium
GCTGCGGATGCCGTAGGCCGCGCTGGCTTGGGGGTGAGCCTCGGTGTCCAGCTTGGCGAAGCGCACCTCGGGCAGTTGGGATGCAGCACGGGCGAAGTGCGGCGCCATCATCTTGCAGGGGCCGCACCACTCGGCCCAGAAGTCCACCAACACGGGCAGTTCGGTGTTCGCGACGAAGGCGGGAAAGATGGCATCGGTCAACGTGGCGGGCTCGGCTGCCATCACTTCGGCGCCGCAGCGCCCGCACACGGGTTCATCCTTCAATCGTTCGGTCGGCACGCGGTTGGTGGTGCCGCAGACGGGACAGCAGAGGTTCATGCTCAGGCCCCCGGTCGTGCACCGAGCTTGCGCACGATGGTTTCCATCAAACACCATTGGGTGAGTGCGCTCTGTAGCAGGTTCGCGCCAACGAAGGCGGTGAAGGCCAGCCACCAGGAGCTGACGAACATCGGGCTGTCGGGGATGCCCAACGCCAGTGACAGCAGGATGAAGGAACCTGCAACGAGACGGACGGTTTGCCAGGAAGTCATGGTGTGGATCCTTGAGGGGATGGGACGGTCGACGTGATCGTGGGTTCGACGGTGCCGGTGATCGCGCCGAGCCGGTTGCGATAGGCCACGAAGTACAGGATCGGGATCACCACCAGCGTGAGCACGGTGGAGACGAAGATGCCGAAGATCAGCGAGATCGCCAGACCGTTGAAGATCGGGTCGTCGAGAATGAAGAAGGCGCCGAGCATCGCGGCCATGCCGGTCAGCACGATCGGTTGCGCTCGCGTGATCGCCGAACGTACGATCGCGTCCTGGAACTCGATGCCCCCGCGTACCTGCAGGTTGATGAAGTCCACCAGCAAGATGGAGTTGCGCACGATGATCCCGGCCAGCGCGATCATGCCGATCATGCTGGTGGCCGTGTATTGCGCACCCAGCAGCAAGTGACCCGGCATCACGCCGATGAGGGTCAGCGGGATCGGCGCCATGATGATCAGCGGCGTCAGGTACGAACCGAACTGCGCGACCACCAGCAGGTAGATCAGCACCAGCCCGACGCCGTAGGCCAAGCCCATGTCGCGGAAGGTCTCGTAGGTGATCTGCGATTCACCGTCCCATTTGATCGCGTAGTCGCGGTAGGTATCGCTCGGCTGGCGGATGAAGTACTCCTGCAGGGTGCCGCCGCCCGGTGTCTGGATCTTCGCGATGGCGGAGCGCATCTTGAACACGCCGTACAACGGGCTGTCCAACGCACCGGCCATGTCGGCGACGACGAAGTTCACGGGTAGCAGATTCTTGTGGTACGACGGCTGCTCGCGCACGGTGTCGCTCACGGTCACGAGCTCGCGGATCGGCACCAGCTTGCCGTCGGTACCGCGTACGGCCAATTGCAGCAGGGCGTTGAGGTCCCCCTGCTGCTGCGGCGGCAGTTGCAGCACGGCGGCCGCCGGGTACTTGGTCTCATCGTGCAGGTAGGCCGTGGCCTCGCCGGCCAGACCCGCGCGCAGCGTGGTCACGATGGCCTGCTGGGGCACGCCCAACATGGCCGCCTTCCGGCGGTCGACGATCAGCACTGTCTTCGGGGCCGAAGCGATGCTGCTGTCATCGACATCCACCACGCCTGGTTCGGCCTCGAACACCGCGCGCACGGCCTTGGCCACCTGCTGACGGCCGGTCGCTTCCGGCCCGTAGATTTCGGCCACGATGGGTGACAGCACGGGCGGCCCCGGAGGTACTTCGACGACCTTCACGTTGGCACCGAAGCGCTGCGCGATGCGCTGCAGCTCCGGCCGGACGCGGGTGGCGATGGCGTGGCTCTGGGCTTTGCGCTCGTGTTTGTCGACCAGGTTGACCTGCAGGTCGCCCACCTCGCCGCCCGCGCGCAGGTAGTACTGACGCACCAGGCCGTTGAAGTTGATCGGCGCTGCGGTGCCGGCGTAAGCCTGGTAGTCGGTGACCTCGGGCACGGTGAGCAGGTGGTTGCCGAGTTCGTGCAGCACCGCGGCGGTCTGCTCGACGGGCGTGCCGGCCGGCATGTCCACGATGACCTGAAACTCGGACTTGTTGTCGAACGGCAGCATCTTCAGCCGCACGAGGCCGGTGGCCGGCAGGGCGAGCGAGATGGCGATCAGCGTGGCAATGCCCAGGCCCAGCATCCAGCGGTTGCGCGTGCCGCGCCGTGTGTCGAGCAAGGGACGGAACAGGCGCTCGAAGGCGGGTGCGATGCGCGCCGACAGGCCGTGATGGGCCGGCGCTTCGATCGGAGCTTCCTCGGTCTGCACGGTGGCGGGCGGCGAGGCCTTCATCCACAACCGCGCCATCCACGGCGTGACGACGAAGGCGATCGCCAGCGACAGCAGCATGCCCATGCTGGCGTTGATCGGTATCGGGCTCATGTAGGGCCCCATCAAACCCGACACGAAGGCCATCGGGAGCAGGGCTGCAATGACGGTCAGCGTCGCCAGGATGGTGGGGCCTCCGACTTCGTCGACGGCGCCCGGAATGATCTGCGCCAGCGCGCGACCAGGGTACAGCGCCTGGTGGCGGTGGATGTTTTCGACCACGACGATGGCGTCATCGACGAGGATGCCGATCGAGAAGATCAGCGCGAAGAGCGACACGCGGTTCAACGTGAAGCCCCAGGCCCAGGACGCGAACAGCGTGACCGTGAGCGTCAGGATCACCGCGCTGCCGACGATCGCAGCTTCGCGCCGCCCCAGTGCGAGGGCCACGAGCGCGACGACCGACGCCGTGGCAAACAGCAGCTTGGTGATGAGCTTCTGCGCCTTCTCGTTGGCCGATGCGCCGTAGTTTCGGGTCTCGGCCACCAGCACGTCGCCGGGGATCACGGTGTTGCGCAATGCGCCGATGCGCTGCATGACGGCATCTGCCACGTCGATGGCGTTCTCGCCGGCCTTCTTGGTGATCGACAGCGTCACTGCCGGGTACTCGGCCGCTGAACCCGCATGGCGGGTGCCGTCCTCGGCTGCCACGCCATGCCAGACATACCGCGTCGGCGGCAGCGGTCCATCGCGCACGGTGGCCACGTCCTGCAGGAAGATCGGCTTGCCGGCCCGCACGCCAACCACCAAGTCAGCAACTTCGCTGGCCTGCTTCAGGAACGGACCCGACTCGATCGCGACCGAGCGGTTGCCGCTGATCAGCTCACCCACCGGCAGGCCGAGGTTCGCGGACACCAAGGCCTGGCGCAGATCGGGCACCGTCACGCCCACGCTGGCCATGCGTGCCGGATCGATCTCCACCATCACCGCGCGTCCCGGGCCGCCGAGGGTGGTCACTTCCCGTGTGCCGGGCACGCGCTTGAGATCGGCCTCGACGCTGTGCGCGACCCGCTCCAGGTCGAAGGGGCCGGTCGACGGGTTCTTGCTGAACAGCGTCAGCGCGACGATGGGCACGTCGTCGATGCCCTTGGGCTTGATGATGGGATCGAGAACTCCCAAGCCTTTCGGCAGCCAGTCGGCGTTCGAGTTCACCGTGTCGTACAGCCGCACCAGCGCCTCGGTGCGCGGCACGCCGACCTCGAACTGCACCGTGATCACCGCAAGGCCAGGGCGCGACACCGACATCACGTGCTCGACGCCCGAGATCTGCGCCAGCACCTGCTCGGCTGGGCCCGCCACCATCTGCTCGACGTCGCGTACGGCGGCCCCGGGGAAGGGGATCAGCACATTCGCCATCGTCACGTTGATCTGCGGCTCTTCCTCGCGCGGCGTGACGCCGACCGCGAACAGGCCAAGCAGCAGGGCGACGAGCGCCAGCAGCGGCGTGATCTGCGCACCCTGGAAGTAGGCCGCGATGCGGCCCGAGAGGCCCAGGGTGGGCAAGCGCGGGTCGTTGGTCATGGGGGTTCGACCGGCATCAGCGCATGCGCGCGGCGGCTTGCGGGTCGGCGACCACGCGTTCGCCGGGCATCAGGCCCGACAGGACTTCGACCTGGTCACCCTCGAGCCTGCCCAGCCGCACCTGGCGCAACACCGGCTTGCCACTCGGGTCGAGCACGTAGAGGCCGGTCATCTCCGCACGGCGAACGATGGACGCTCGCGACACGTTCAACGTTGACGCGCCCGTGCCGCTCATCGCGCCGGACACAGGCAGCCACAAACGCGCGAACATGCCGGGTGCCACGCCGAGCGTGCCGGCGGGCAGGTCGGCGCGCATCTGAACCGTGTGCGTGGCCGCGTCGATGGTCGGCAGCAATTGGGTGTGCATGGCCACGATCCACTGCTGCGCGGCCGGCAGGCCGGGCAGTTCGATCCGAGGCGAGGGTGCTGCGCCGAGCTGCGTCGACACGGTCTGCGGCACCGCAGCGGTCACGCGCAGCGCCGTCGGGTCATACAAGGTCAGCAAGGGCCGGCCCGGCATCGCCATGTCCCCCAACGACACCGGCACCTCGGCGACGACGCCGGCGAACGGCGCCCGCACGACGTAGAAGCCGCTCTGCGTGCGCGCCGCGCCGGCGTGCGCGAGTTGGGCATTGACTTGCGCCTGAGTCGACTTGAACTCCGACTCGGCGCGCTCCAATGCGGCCTGGCTGATGTAGTTCTTCTGGAACAGCTGCTTTTGGCGCTCGAAGTTCTGGGTGGCGACATCGAGCAATGCGCGTGCGGACTGCACCTGGGCATTGCTTGCGGCGGCGTTCTGGTCGGCGGCACGGGCGTCGATGCGCAGCAGGACCTGGCCCGCGTTGACGCGGTCGCCGACCTTGGCGCCGAGTTGCACCACGGCCCCGGGAACCTGCGCTGCGATGACGGTCTGCCGCACGGCCTCGACGACGCCATCGAAGCCAGCTTCGTTCGCTCCGGTCGAGGCCCGTGCGGGTTCGGTGCGCAACTCTGCGGAGGCGCCCCAGGCGGACGCGCCCAGCACGAGCGCGGCCACGGTGCCACGGGTGAAACGAAACATGGGTGCTCTTTCAGGGTGGGATCAACTTTGTTGAACGATAGTATTTGCGCATGTAGCTAAATAGTCAAGTACACTGTTGCACAAAGACAAGTCGAGTAGGCGAATCCAAGGCATCATGGCAACACTTCAACCTCCGGGATGTCCGAGCATGGAAGGTCTTCCTGACGAAGCCCTGGAACAGGTGGCGGCGTATTTCCAGGC
>JAABTC010000158.1 GCA_011390055.1 Burkholderiales bacterium
CCCGCAGGTGGGCGCGCGCTGGCTGGCCGCCGAACGCAGCGCGATGCAGCGCGATGCCGCGCCGGCGCGCGAAAGCCTGCGCGGTCAGTTGCTGCGTTCGGATTCCGCGCGCTTTCTCGACCGCATGTTCTGCCTCGAGCTGGGGGCCGTCGGCTGCGATCGCGCCTGGGCCGTGCAGCGCAGCGCGGCGGCCTTCGGCTGGAACGGTGACTGCGACGTGAACGCCGGGCCGGCCCGGTGGGACTGCGGCAAGCATGACCTGCTCTTCGGTCGCTCGCTGCAGGCGCCCGCCGGGG
>JAABTC010000159.1 GCA_011390055.1 Burkholderiales bacterium
GGCCAGCGCCGCCGCCCAGGAGCCCGCGCCGCTGGCCGTGGCCTACGGTCGCCTGATGACCCAGCCGCGCGGCGACCGCCTGGGCGCGCCGATGCAGCTTCGCCCCGCGGCCGACCTGAGTGCGGCCATCCTGCGCCTCTGCGCGGCCGGCGCCGACGGTCGCCGGCGCAGCGACGACGACTGGGAGAAATGCCGCGGTGGCGCGGTCGTCGACGTGGTGGCCGAAGGCTGGGGCCAGGGCCATGCCCGCGCCAGCCCGCTGGGCATCGCCGGCATGATGTCCACGCTGGCGGCGGCCGCCAATGGCCAGGCCACGTTGCAGCGGCCGCACCTCGTGGCGTCGGTGCGCGGCCTGCACCCGTCGGCCACGCCCGAGCTGCCGGCGGCCCTGGCGCGCTGGCGCGCGAGCGCCGAGCAGCCCACCGGCGTCGCGCCCGAGGCCGCCGAGGTGATCCTGAGCGGGCTGTCGTACAGCCACCGCATCGGCACCGCGCGCACCGCCTGCGAACAGGTGTTCGACGCGCGCCGCTGCCGCGAGCTGGCCTGGCTCGCCGGCAAGACCGGCACCCCCAGTTTCCCGAGCGACGGCGTGTCGCTCGACGAGCTGGCCCGCCTGTGCCCGCGCGGCGGCCCTGCGGCGGCGGCTGCAGGTCCCGCCACGACGGCACGGCCGCCGATGTGCAGTGCGCTGCGGCCGTACAAATGGTACGTGGCGGCTTACCGCCGCGACGGCGCCGCGAGCGGGCCGTGGACGCATGCGATCGCGGTGCTGAGCGAGCGCAACTGGCTGCGCACCAGTGGCCAGGTGCATGGTGCCGGCGACCATGGCCCCAACCCCTCGGCCGAAATTGCGCTGCAGGTGGCCGGCCGCCATCTCGGGCTGATCGGGATGCCGGCGCCCGCGCGGGAGGTGACGCCATGATCCGCGGGCTCGAACATCCGGTTTCGCTGCGGGCATCCGGGTTGCCGCGTGAGAACGCTGTGGCACAGCTGCGCCGCTGCAGGTGTGGACCTTCGACGGGCCGTTCGAGCGCTGCCTGGCCGACGTCGAAGACACCCTGCGGCGCGCCATCGTGCGCTTGGGCAGCGCCTCGCGCATCGCGGTGCTGATCGAACTTTCACTGCCGGCGCTGAAACAGCGGGTATCGCTGGGCGATGGGGTGCAACCTGCGTGGTCGCGCTTCCTCGAACGCATGGCGGATTACGGACTGCCCGCGTCGCCGCGCGTGCGACATCGTCTGCAACCGGGGCCGCTGGCGACCCTGGTGATCGGTCACCGTCCCTGAGGGGGCACGCCCCCTGCCTACGACCACCACCAAGAGGAGCAACACCATGTCCGTCAAATCCTGGGTCCACGGCGGCGTTCAACGCATCAACGGCCTGGTTTCGCGCAGCGACCTGCCACCGCGCGAGCCGGCGTTCGACGCGCCTGTCCCCAGGCTGGGACCAGGGGCCGAGGGCGTGGCGCCGCGATCGGCGTCGAGCGAGGCGGTGCTTGCACCGTCGATGCCGCTGGGTGCCTATGCCGGTCTGGTGGCGGCCCTGCGTGACGAGCTCGAGCACTTCGTGGCCAGCCACGTGCGCCTGCACCTGGCCATCGCCGATCGCGACCGCTTCCTGCTGGGCGCGCTCAGCGTGCGCTGCCCCGAGGGCGGCGTGGCCCACCAACGGCTGGCCGAATTCATGCGCGAGTTCAAGCCCGAGCAGATCAAGCGCTACCTCGCGCGTGACGTGATCGGTGCACTGCCCAACGCGGCGGCCATCGACCTGTCGCATTTCGCCGGGCTCGTCGACGCCGACGCAACACCCGAGGTGCCGGACGAAGCCGCGGGTGGCGAGTACCGCGAACTGCTCGAAGCCTTGCGCGGGCCGCAGGCGGCGGTGGCTGCGCGCCCCTACGAGGTGGCGATCGTCGGGCGCTGGGTCGAGAGCGAGCCGGCGTCTGCGATGACGGGTGCCCCGTTAGCGGCCACCGCGTCGAGCTCGCGGGTGCAACCGCCTGCGCCGACCACCCCACTGGCAGGCCAGCGCTGCTTCTTCGAGCTCGAAGATGCGGATGGCCGACGCCGCGTCGCGCTGCAAGCGGTGCCCGGGCGCCGCTACATCGTCGGCAAGGGCGAAGCTTGCGACATCCGCGTGAACGGCACCTACGCAAGCCGGCGCCATGCCGAGCTGTGGCTGCAGGACGGTCGGTGGTGGGCGGCCGATGCCGGCTCGACCAACGGCCTGCGCGTCGAGACCGCCGATGGCCAGGCGGCGAGCGCACTGAAGGGCGAGGGCGGCCCCGACGGCGACGTGCAGGGCGATGCCGAGGCGCCATTGGCGCTGCGCGAAGGCGGTCGGCTGGTGCTCTCGGCGCGCACCGACGGCCCGGCGCACGCGTACCCATGGATCGCGCTGGCGGGTGCCACGGCGGCGCGCGGGGCGCGCATCACGCCGATCGCACAAGCGGCGTCGGCTGCGGCACCCCAGGCCATGGCGCCTGCTGCGGCACCCGACCGAGTGCGCGATGCCGCGCCGCGCGTGGCCGCCACGCCGTCGACACCGCTCACGGCCATCATGGTTGCGCGGCCCTCGGTGGTCTTCAACCTCACCGCCACGCTGGCCAGCGGCGAGCGCCGGCTCGGCCTGCATGCCGGCCTGCTGCCGGCGAGCATCGGGCGTTCGCGCAACCAGAGTCTGGTGATCGACCGTGAACACCAGGGCGTCTCGGGGCACCACCTCGACGTCGTCGAGATCGACGAGGACGGCGCGACGCTCGTGGTGCACGGTGACAACGGCGTGCTGGTCGAAGGCGTGCGCCACCCAGCCGGCAGCCGCCTGCGCTGGCGCGCCGGCGAGTCGCTGGTGCTCGGCCCGTCCCTGCGCGATGCGCCGAGCTGCAGCCTCGAGCTCGAGCGTGTCAACGACGACGGATTGCTGCTCCTGGAGGATTGACATGATGCCCAAGCTCGCTCGTCTTCATCGGTCGTGGCTGCAGCGCAGCGGCGTGGGGAACTGACATGGCCCACTCCAGCGTCAAGCGCACGGCTTTCGCGTCCAGTCTCATCACGCCCCTCGAACCGGGCGAACGCCTGCGCCACGCCACCGCGCGCGAAGCGGCCGCCAGCGCGCAGCACTCGGTGCACACGACCGCCTTTCGCACCCTGGAGGTCGCCGCGGCATCGATCTGCGGGACCGCGCACCCGGACAACGAAGACGCGCACAGCCCGCTCGATGCGGCGGTGCCGCTGTTCGTGGTGGCCGATGGCGTGGGCGGCGGCGCCATGGCGCAGACCGCGAGCCGCGAACTGGTGGCCCACCTGCATGCCAGCCTGGCCGCCGGGCCGCCGCAGGCCGAGGGGGTGCGTCGCGCGATGCTGGCCGCCGACCGCGCCATCGCCAGCCTGATCGCCAAGGTCACCCCCGCCCCAGGCGCCGCGACGGTGGCCCTGTGCGCACCGCTGAACCTGCGCGCCTCGAAATGGCTCATCGCCTGGGTCGGCGATTGCCGCGTCTACCGGTTCCCGGCCGAGGGCGCGCGCCCGATCGAGCTGCTCAGCCGCGACGACAGCTTTCGTCAGCTGGGCGAGCCACCGCCGCCCGGCGCGGCGCTCGACGACCCGGCGCGCATGGTCGGCAACGGCGCGACCCACGGGGCCAACGTCGAGCTGCACAGCCTGGCCCCCGGCGAGCTGCTGCTGCTGTGCAGCGACGGCGCGCACAAGCACCTCGACGAGGCCGCCTGGTGCCAGGTGCTGACGCGCTCGCGCCCGCTGTCCGAACGTTGTGCCGACCTCGTGACGCTGGCGCGCGAGCGCGGCAGCAGCGACGACGCCACCGTGCTGGCCGTGCAACGCGACGGGGCCAGCCTGCCGCGGCCCTCGTGGGCGCTGCGCCGCGGCCCTTCCGACCACCTGCCCAGGAGCTTGCCGTGACCTCAATCGACCTGGACCGCGTGTTCGGACGCACGCGCCTGCAAATGGTGACCGGCGAACATGTCGAGGTGTTCCGCGAGCCGGCGGCGGCCGGCGAACGGCGCCGCTACACCAAGCGCTTCCTGGCCACCGCGGCCGGCGACTTCCGCCACTGGACCGAGCGCGAATGGCGCATCCTTGCGCGCCTGGTCGGCCATGGCATCGGCCCGGTGCCCGACGTGGTCCAGTTCGACCGTGGCTCGGCCGACCGCCCGGCCATCGTCCAGACCTACGACGCCGGCATCACCGTCGACCACTGGGCCACCCTGCTGCCGGTGCAGCGCCACGGCAAGGCGCAGGCGCATGTGTTCGAAGACTGCGCGCACTGGTGGGCGCTGGCGCACCACAGCCTGATCGCGCTCGACGCGATCCACGAGCTGCAGCTGGTGCACCTGGACCTGAAGGCCGACAATGTCTGCATTCCGTACACACCGGTCGACTTCGATCCGCTGGTGCCGGGGCAGGCCCTGCGGCCGCGCTTCGAGCAGATCAGCCTGATCGACTTCGCCTTCTCGCTGGTCTCGGGCGAGAGCCTGACGCGCGCGCTGCCGATCGCGCGCCAGACCGAGTACGACTACCAATCACCGCGCCTGTTGGCGGCACTCGAGGCCGGCAGCCGCGGAGACCTGCAGCTGACACGCCAGCTCGACTGGCGCTGCGACGTGTACAGCCTGGCCGCGATGTTGCGGCGTTACCTGCCCGACCCCGAGCTCGCGCTGACGGCGGGCTGGAATCCTGCCGGCCTGACGCAGGCGCGCGGCCTGGTGCGCCGGTTGCTGCGCGCCCACGACGACGAGCGTCCGGCGCGGC
>JAABTC010000160.1 GCA_011390055.1 Burkholderiales bacterium
GCAGGCTGCCCTCGGCGTAGGTGGCCCGGCTGCTGCTGCGGTGCGTGATCTCGATGCGCTCGCCGGTGCCACAGAACAGCACGCTGTGGTCGCCGACAATGTCGCCGCCGCGCACCGTCGCAAAGCCGATGCTGCCCGGAACGCGCTCGCCGGTGACGCCCTCGCGGGCGTAGACGGCGCAATCCTTCAACGCGCGGCCCTGTGCTGCGGCCATGACCTCGCCCATCTGCAACGCGGTGCCGCTGGGCGCGTCGACCTTGTGCCGGTGGTGCGCTTCGACGATCTCGATGTCGTGACTCGAACCCAGCGCGCGCGCGGCCATCTCGAGCAGCTTGAGGACCACGTTGACGCCCACGCTCATGTTGGGCGCCAGCACGATCGCCAGATGCGCGGCGTGCGCGGCGATGGTCTCTTTTTGGGCCGGGTCCAGGCCGGTGGTGCCGATGACCATCTTCACGCCAAGTTCGCTGCAGGCCTGGAGGTGCGCCAGCGTGCCTTCGGGCCGGGTGAAATCGATCAGCACCTGCGGGCGCTCGGCGCGCAGGATCGAGCGCACGTCGACGCCGACGTCGAGCGTGCCGGCCAGCAGCGTGTCGGGCGCCTCCTCGACCGCGGCGATCAGCATCTGGCCCATCCGCCCCGAAGCGCCCGCGACCGCGATGCGCAGCAGGGCTGCACCGGCGCCGGCGGTCATTTCGACTCGAGGGGCGGGTACGGACGCACGGCGCCCTGGGGGGGCGCGATCGCGCTGGTCTCGCCCTTCACCGGCAGGGGCAGGGCACGGCGCTGGTCGTCGCTCAACTCGAGCACCGGCTCGGGTCCACTGGAGCGCGCGTTTCGGATCGAGCTGACGAACTCCTTTTCGGAAGGCAGGTCCGGCGCCTCCAGGCGCTCGAGGGCATCGCCCTTGAACAGGGCGACCACGCTGCGACGCTGCGGCTCGACGCCCTGGCGGCGCATCGTGAAGACGTAGTCCCAGCGGTCGCCATGGAACGGGCTGGTCAGCAGCGGTGAGCCCAGCACGTCGCGAACCTGTTCGCGGCTCATCCCGGGCTTGACGCGTTCGGCCAGCTCGCGGGTGATGACGTTGCCCTGCATGACATCGACGCGGTAGGGCGTGACCGAGGCCAGCGCACGGTCGAACGGCGACCAGGCGCAGGCGGTGCCCAGCAGCGCCAGCATCACCAGGCCGGCGCCGGCTGCGATGCGGCCGAAAGAGGAAGGGCGGGGCATGCGGGGCATCGGCAACGATCGGCGCAGCGCTCGACCGCGCCGCTCTGGCTATGATGCGGCGCATTCTAGGCCCGACCGTCATGAGCCGGCCCGGCCGCCCGCAGGGCTGTGCCGGCGTGCGGAGCATCAAGGTACACCTGTGAGCCACGCCGACGAACTCAAGAGCAGCGGCCTGAAGGCCACCCTGCCGCGCATCAAGATCCTGGAAGTGTTCCAGCGCACGGCGCAGCGGCACATGACGGCCGAGGATGTGTACCGGGCGCTGCTCGCCGAGGGTGCCGATGTCGGGCTGGCGACGGTGTACCGCGTGCTGATGCAGTTCGAGCAAGCCGGCTTGTTGGCGCGCAGCCATTTCGAGAGCGGCAAGTCGGTGTTCGAGCTCAACGAAGGCCAGCACCACGACCACCTGGTGTGCCTGACCTGCGGGCGCGTCGAGGAATTCTTCGACCCCGAGATCGAAGCCCGGCAGCGGGCGATCGCCCAGAGCCGGGGCTTCGAACTGCAAGACCATTCGCTGGCGCTCTACGCCGCTTGCACGAAGCCCGCCTGCGCACATCGGCCGAAGTAGCCGCTGGCGTGCCCCCGGGAGGCGCGCAGCGTGTTCACGACCCGCCGGGTTCCATCGCCTTCTGGTGCCGCGCCACGAATTCGCCGTAGGTGTCGATGCCGCGCAGTTGCAAGACGGTGTTGCGCACCGCCGCCTCGACCAGCACTGCCAGGTTGCGGCCGGCGTCGACCGCGATGACGGCCTTGCGCACCGGCACGTCGAGAATGTCCTCGAACAGCGGTTCGTAGGGCAGGCGCTCGAACTCGCGCTCCATCGTCTCCTTGCGCACCAGGTGCACCAGCAGCTTCAGGCGCATCTTCCGGCGCACGGCGGTTTCACCGAAAATGGCCTTGATGTCGAGCAGGCCGATGCCGCGAACTTCCAGCAGGTTGAGCAGCAGCTCGGGGCAGCGGCCCTCGATGGCGGTCTGCGAGATGCGGTAGAGGTCGACCGCGTCGTCGGCCACCAGCCCATGGCCGCGCGAGATCAGCTCGAGGCCGAGTTCGCTCTTGCCCAGACCCGATTCGCCCGTCAGCAGCACCCCCAGGCCGAGGATGTCCATGAAGACGCCGTGCCGGGTGGTGCGTTCGGCGAACAGCTGGCTGAGGTACGCGCGGACCACGTCGATGACGTGCCCGGCCGACTCGGCGGTGACGAAGAGCGGGATCTCGGCCCGGTCGCACATCGCGACCAGCCGGTTCGGCGGCACCTGGCCATCGGCGACGATGATCATCGGCGGCTCGAGCGTGACGATGCGTGCAACGCGCCGCTCGATGTCTTCGACGCTGTCCTCGCTGAGGTAGGCCACCTCACGCCGGCCGACGATCTGTACCCGGTACGGGTGGATGTAGTTCAGGTAACCGATCAGATCGGCGGCCGAGCGAGCCTCGCGCACCGCGGATTCGTCGAAGCGACGTTCAGGGTGGGCATGGCCGGCGACCCATTCCCAGTGCAGGGCGGCCCGATGCTCTTCGAACAGCGCCTCGGCGCTGATGGAGGTGGGTTTCATGGGCGCGCGCCCACGCCGCGCACCATCAAGCCACCGACTTCAGCGGCTCCCAGTCGGCGATCAGCTTGTGCAGCGCGGCCTGGTCGGGAGCGGCGCGCAGGCGATCGCGCAAGTCACGGTCGGACAGCATTTCCGCAATCTCGGAGAGGATGTCCAGATGCCGCTGGGTGGCCGCCTCGGGCACCAGCAGGAAGATCAGCAGCTGCACCGGCTCGTCGTCCGGCGCATCGAAGGAGATCGGCTGCTGCACCCGCATCACGGCGGCCAGCGGGTTTTTCAGCCCCTTGATGCGGCCGTGCGGGATGGCCACGCCGTGCCCCAGGCCGGTGGAGCCGAGGCGTTCGCGGGCGAACAGGTTGTCCGACACGGTGGCCCGTGCGATCGAATGCTGGTTCTCGAACAGCAAACCGGCCTGCTCGAATGCGCGCTTCTTGCTCGTTGCCTCCACGTCGACGATGACATTGGTGGCAGGCAGGATGCTGGCGAGACGGTTCATGAGGGGCGTTCCTTCCGCCAAGCACAACGCGTGAGCGCCAAAGCGGCTGACTGCGGCAAGTGTGACAAGACGGCGAATTATAGGAATCGACCTCCAAAGCGACACGCCAGACTGCGGTGGGCTGTGCGAGATGTTGCGCAGATGCCGCGCGTAACAACCGTCCGAACGCCCCCGGACAGGAAAAAGCGGCCCGCAGGCCGCTTGGTCGGGGAAGCAGCGGGGCTCTTCAGTGGGGCGCGTCGAGGCGCTTCTGCGATGCGTGGTGGTGGTCCTGGACCCGGTCCTTGTGGCGCACCACCTGGCGGTCGAGCTTGTCCATCAGGCTGTCGATGGCCGCGTACAGGTCCTCGCTCGAGTGCTCGACGTAGATGTCACGCCCCTTGACGTGCAGCGTGACCTCTGCGCGCTGGCGGCGCTCCTTTTCCTTCAGCTTCTCCACGGTCAGCAGAACATTGATGTCGACCACCTGATCGAAATGCCGGGTAACGCGGTCGAGTTTGGTCATCACGTACTCACGCAGTGCAGGTGTCACGTCGAGATGGTGTCCGCTGATCGTCAGGTTCATCAGAGCCTCCTTGGGCGTTGGGTTGCGCAGGATTGCGGTCGGGGGTGGTACAGCGCGGCCGGAGCGGGAAGCGGGGCCGGGGTGTCGGACCAGTGTGCCGTCGATCCCCGGTCGCCGCAAGGCAACCGCGGCCCTTTCGAGGGGCCAAGAGGTGACAGATTTCCAGCCGCGCATGCCGACGATACTGACAGCTTTTGGGCGCACGGGCGATGCCATAATCGACGGGCTCGGTCACGAGCTTCGCCGGGTACCGGGTGCAACTCGGTGGCCGTCCGCCCCCGTCGCCTTCGGCACCGCATGCTCAACGTCTTCACCCTGGTCAACGGGCGCCTGGTCCAGGAAGAGATCGACAGCACTGCGGTGGCCAGCACCGGGATGCGTCCGGTGTGGGTCGACCTGCAGTCGCCGACGGTCGAGGAGAAGGCCTGGGTCCGCGAGCGCTACGGGATCGAGATCCCCGACGACATCGTCGACGACGACCTCGAAGAGTCCGCGCGTTTCTACGAGGAAGACAACGGCGAGCTGCACATCCGCTCGGACTTCCTGATCGACGACGACGTGACGCCGCGCAACGTGCGGGCGGCCTTCATCCTCTACCAGCAGGTGCTGTTTTCGGTCCATGACGAAGACCTGCCGGTGTTTCGCCTGCTGCGCCTGCGCGCGCGCCGCATCCCCGCGCTGATCGAAGACGCCAAGGACGTGCTGCTCAAGCTCTACGACGCCGATGCGGAGTACAGCGCCGATGCGCTGGAGGGCATCTATGACGCCCTAGAAGCCGTTGGTGCGGGTGTGTTGAAGCAGGACGTCGACGACCGCTCCGCCGGCGCGGCGCTGGCCGCCATTGCCAAGGAGGAAGACTTGAACGGCCGCATCCGGCGCAACGTGATGGACACGCGCCGCGCGGTCAGCTTCATGATGCGCAGCCGCATGCTCAATGCCGAGCAGTTCGAGGAGGCGCGCCAGATCCTGCGTGACATCGACTCGCTCGACAGCCACACCGCCTTCCTGTTCGACAAGATCAACTTCCTGCTCGATGCGACGGTCGGCTTCATCAACATCAATCAGAACAAGATCATCAAGATCTTCTCGGTGGCCAGCGTGGCGTTGCTGCCGCCGACCCTGATCGCCAGCCTGTACGGCATGAATTTCAAGTACATGCCCGAGCTCGACTGGCGTCTCGGTTATCCGTTTGCGATCGGCATCATGCTGGCCTCGGTGG
>JAABTC010000161.1 GCA_011390055.1 Burkholderiales bacterium
GTGGATGCCCATCTTCTCTTCCAGACGCCCGCAGGTGATCGGGTTGCGCGCGCCCAGCGTGCCGTCGGCGTTGACGAGGTACTTCGGCACCGCGAAGAGCGAGATGCCCTTGCTGCCGGCCGGTGAGTCGGGCAGGCGCGCCAGCACCAAGTGCACGATGTTGGCGGCCAGGTCGTGCTCGCCCGAGCTGATGAAGATCTTGTTGCCAGTGATGCGGTAGCTGCCATCGGCCTGCGGTTCGGCCTTGCTGCGCAGCAAGCCCAGGTCGGTGCCGCAGTGCGACTCGGTCAGGCACATCGAGCCGGTCCACTCGCCGCTGGACAGGCGGGGCAGGTACATCGCCTTCTGCTCGGGCGTGCCGTGCACGTGCAGGCACTCGTAGGCCCCGTGCGACAGGCCGGGGTACATGGCCCAGGCCTGGTTGGCCGAGTTCATCATCTCGTACAGGCACTGGTTCAGCACGTGCGGCAAGCCCTGGCCGCCGAAGGCCGGGTCGGTCGACAGCGCCGGCCAGCCACCCTCCACGTACTGCGCATAGGCCTGCTTGAAACCGGCCGGCGTGCGCACCTCGTGCGTGCCCACATCCAGCAGGCAGCCTTCGCTGTCGCCGATCTGGTTCAGCGGCATCAGCACCTCGGCGGCGAACTTGCCGCCCTCTTCCAGCACCGCGTCGACGGTCGCGATGTCGAGTTCCGCATGCGCGGGAATCTCCTGCAACTGCTCGACTGCGCCGAGCAACTCGTGAAGGACGAAGCGCAGGTCGCGCAGGGGGGGCTGGTAAGAAGGCATGGCGGGTTACCGTGTCAAAGCTGAATGGGGGTGGGCGCACGGGCCCTCGTTCGAAGCCGGCGCCAAACAGCGCGCCAGCAGGTGTTCGAAGCCGCGCCCGGCACGCTCGAGCGATCCGGCCTGGCGCAGGAAACGTGCGTCGTGGTGCAGGGCCAGGATCAGGCCGTGCATCTCGAACAGCATCTGGTGGGCGTCGGTGTCGGGGGCCAGGTGCCCCTCCTGCACGCCGAGATGGATAGCGCGCTGCAGTGCGTCGTGCCAGGCCTGCACCATCGACGCCAGCGCGTCGCGCACCGGGCCGGGCCGGTCGTCGAACTCGACCGCGCCGCTGATGTAGATGCAGCCCGAATCGAGCTCGACCGAGACGCGCCGCACCCAGCGCTCGAACAGCGCGCGCAGCCTCGGCAGGCCACGCGCTTCTTCCATGGCGGGAAAAAACACCTCGGCTTCGAAACGTGCGTGGTACTCGCGCACCACCGAGATCTGCAACTCTTCACGTGAGCCGAAGTGCGCGAAGACGCCCGATTTGCTCATCTGCATCATCTCGGCCAGGGCCCCGATCGACAGCCCCTCCAGGCCGACATGCGACGCCAGGCCGAGGGCGGCATCGAGGATCGCGGCGCGTGTCTGCCGCCCCTTGTGGGGCGGCGGTCGGCGCGTCGGGCGATCCGGGGTGTCGGTGGCGTCGGTGTCGGTTTGCACAATGGCGGCAAGCAGGAATGCATGAAATCGAACGATCGTGCTATTTTGCAGTGCGTCGCTCGATTGGCGCGATCGCGGGGGGTGTTTTTCTAGGGTTGTCTGCCTACATGCTCACGCTGGGCGACACTTGTCGCAGGGCGCTGCCGGGTGGCGCCACGGTGCGTAGGCAGGGGAGAACAGGCGCGTGATGAAGGTGGGTGTGGTCGGTTTGGGAGCGGTCGGCGGCCTGTTCGCGGCACGCCTGGATGCCGCGGGGCACCGCGTGTTCGCGCTGGCGCGCGAGGCCACCGTCGCGGCGGTGCGCGAACACGGCCTGGTTTTCACTTCGTCGGAAGGCGAAACCAGCGTGCACCGCATCGAGGTGGCGACCGATGCGCTGGCGTTCGAGCCGCCCGACGTGTTGATCATCGCGTTGAAGGCCCAGGTGCTGGCCGAAGAGGCGCGCAGCCTCGTGCCTTTGGTCGGCCCCGACACGCTGGTGCTGCCGACGATGAACGGTGTACCCTGGTGGTTCCTGGGCGACGACTGGCTCGCGAGCGTCGATCCGCAGGGGCACATCGGCACCAGCCTGCCGCTGTCGCAGACCCTCGGTGCGGTGGTGCACCTGAGCAGCACCAGCCCGGCGCCCGGCCACTGCCGGCACGTCTTCGGCGAACGCGTGATCCTGGGCGAGCCGACCGGCGGCGTCAGCGCCCGCGTCAACGCCCTGGCCGAAGAACTCGCGATGGCCGGCTTCGCCACCGAGACCAGCGTGAACATCCGGCGCGACGTCTGGTTCAAGCTGTGGGGCAACATGACGATGAACCCCATCAGTGCGCTCACCGGTGCGGCCTGCAACGCGATCCTCGACGACGAACTGGTGCAGGGCTTCCTGCGCGCGGCGATGGTCGAAGCCGCTGCCGTGGGCGAACGCATCGACTGCCCGATCGTGCAGAGCGTCGACGACCGCATCGCCGTCACGCGCAAGCTCGGTGCTTTCAAGACGTCGATGCTGCAGGACACCGAAGCCGGCCGGCCGCTCGAAATCGATGCGCTGATCGGCGCGGTGCACGAGATCGCCCGCCGCGTCGGCGTGCCGACGCCGAACATCGACGCGCTGTTCGGCCTGGTGCGGTTGATGGCGCGCAGCCGAGGTCTGGTGACCGGCGTGTGACGAACGACGCGGCTTGCCGGCGCCGTTGGTGCCTGCGCAACGCCCCTCATTGAAGGGACCTTGCCGATTGGTTTAATCTTCGGGGCAGGAGCAACACCCCCGTG
This sequence comes from Burkholderiales bacterium, assembly GCA_011390055.1. Taxonomy (GTDB): domain Bacteria; phylum Pseudomonadota; class Gammaproteobacteria; order Burkholderiales; family Burkholderiaceae_C; genus CADEEN01. The sequence goes on from JAABTC010000161.1 coordinate 2,749, forward strand.
GACGTTCTTCAACTCGATGTGTCCGGTCGCCCGCAAGCCTGGATCAGCGCCAAGGAAGCGGCGGTGATCTACGCCAGCGACGGCATCGCCTGGACACTCGGCGACACCTGCAAGGTCCTGCGCGGCGGCACCCAGCGCAGCACCGGCCGGCCGTCACGCATCGAGGTGCATCCCATCGTCGCGGTGCGCGGCGCGGTGCCCAGCCGGGCCTGGCGCCAGGCGCCGGCGCTGGCCAATCACAAGCTGTTCTCGCGCGATCGCCAGGTCTGCGCCTATTGCGGCCGTGGCTTCGAGTTCGACGAGTTGACGCGCGAGCACATCGTGCCGACCTCGCGCGGCGGCCGCGACTCGTGGATGAACTGCATCACCGCCTGCCGCAGCTGCAATGGCCGCAAGGGCAATCGCCTGCCCGAAGAAGCGCGCATGACCTTGCTGTACCTGCCCTACGTGCCGAGCCTGCACGAAGACATGATCCTGCGCGGCCGCCGCATCCTGGCCGACCAGATGGAGTTCCTGCTGGCCAGCGTCCCGCGCAGTTCGCGCCTGTACGCCTGAGCCGGCCTGGCGATCGTTCAGGAGAACCATGATGTTCAAGCGTTTGCCTGCGGTGGCGTTGGTTTTGAGCCTCGCCGCCTGCACCACCACCAGCCCCGACGTCGTGCAGCGCGGCCAGGCGCAGCGCCTGGCCAACGTGCAGGATGCCACCGTGCTGTCGGTGCGCCCGGTCACCGTCGACGGCAGCCAGAGCGGCGTCGGTGCGGTCACCGGCGGCGTGCTGGGCGGCATCGCCGGCTCCACACGCTCGTCGGGCCGCGAGCAGGCGGCCATCGGCGTGATCGGGGCGGTGGCCGGCGCGGTGGTCGGCAACGTGATCGAGCGCAACGCCACGCGCGAAGAGGCGGTGGAGATCCTGCTGCAGCTGCGCAACGGCGAACGCCGTGCGATCGTGCAGGCCAAGGCGGGCGAAACGTTCGTGGCCGGCGACGCGGTGGTGCTGGTCACCACCGACGGCCGCACCCGCGTGACGCGGGCGCCTGCCGGCCTGCAACCGGCACCGACGCGGCCCGCGCCCGTGCAGTCGGCCCCGCGCAGTTAAGCGCCGCCGAGCAAGCGCTTCTTCAGCTCGCCGTCGGCCGGCTTGTCGCCGAGCCAGATGCGCAGCACGGCTTCGTAGAAGTCTTCGCCGGGGATCGCGGTGCCGCGGGCCTGACCGTTGACGCTCAGGCGCGTGCCGGCGTCCGGCGTGAAGTCGAGCAGCACGACATCGCCCTTGCGCGTGTCGCCCACGGCCTTCAGGTTGGCGTTCAGCGTCTCGAGCTGCGACTTGAAGCCTGCCAGTTGCGCCTCGGTGTGGTTGTTGCGCAGGCCGTCGTTCAGCCCGCCCGCGAACGAATCAGCGTCGAGGTTGCGCAGCGTGGTGATCGCCACGCGGCGCGGCCCTTTCTGGGACAGCAGCGCCGCCGTGGTGGTGGCCTTCTGCGGCACGTACAGGCCGGCCACGTAGACCTTGAAGATGGCCCGGGTGCGCACGCCGGCGCCGTTCAACTGCAGCGTGCTGCCGCCGAGCTGCACCGTGGGCTCGAGCTTCACGCCCTCGATCTCGACGGGCTGGGCGACGGCGGCGAACGAAGCTGCGCTCAAGACGAACAACGTCAGGATGCGGGAAAGAAAGGCATGCATGCGAGGTCTCCTAGGGTGGGTTTCACTTGACCAGACGGTTCAGCCGCTCGGCGTCGAAGTGCTCGCCGGTCTGTGCGTCCTGGGGCACACAACCGGCGTCGGGCAGGTCGCGCGAACGGTTCGAGAGCTTGTCGATGGCCTGCCACAACAGCGCGATCTGGTGTTCATGGCCGCTGGCATTGTCGATCAGGCCCTTCATGGCCTGCGCGACCGGGTCGTCGCCCTGGGTCACGCCGTAGGCCGAGAAGCCCATACGCGAGGCGGCCTCCTCGCGGGCCGCCTCGGCTTCGGCCTGCAGCACGCGTGCCGGGTTGCCGACGGCCGTGGCGCCCGCCGGCACCGGCTTGACGACCACCGCCCCGGAGCCCACGCGGGCGCCGTCGCCGACGGTGAAGCCGCCCAGCACCTGCGCATTCGCACCGACGATGACCCCGCGGCCGAGGGTCGGGTGGCGTTTGGCGCCCTTGACCAGCGCCGTGCCGCCCAGCGTCACCCCTTGGTAGATGGTGCAGCCTTCGCCCACCTCCGCCGTCTCGCCGATCACCACCCCCATGCCGTGGTCGATGAAAACATGCCGAC